>JAZKXQ010000286.1:0-7693 GCA_045611725.1 Oscillospiraceae bacterium | reverse complement strand
TAGGCACTTGTATCATCATTCTGTCAGCTGTTGATAAGTCCATACAATCTCCTATAGCCTTGCCATTATTGATAACGTTGTAATGAGTAAGCATAACTCCTTTAGGGAATCCTGTAGTACCTGAAGTATACTGCATATTGCATACATCGTGCTTATCAATACTTTCAGCTCTTTTATGCACTTCTGACATAGGAACTGTTTCAGCCAGTTTTTTTATATCCTCCCACGTATAACAGCCAGGCTGACTGCTTTGAACATTAATTATATTTCTTAATTTTGGAAACCTTTCGCATTTAAGATTTCCGGCACTGGAGGTTTTAAGTTCAGGACAAAGTTCATTCATAATCGCAACATAATCTGAATCCTTATAACCATCTATCATAACGATTGTATGAGTATCAGATTGTTTAAAAAGGTATTCTGCTTCGTGAATTTTATACATAGTATTTACAGTAACAAGAACTGCACCTATTTTAGTTGTAGCCCAGAATGTTATATACCACTGTGGAACATTTGTAGCCCATATTGCAACGTGGTCACCTTTTTTTACTCCCATTGCAATTAAAGCTCTTGCGAAATTGTCGACATCATCTCTGAACTGAGAATACGTTCTGACATAATCCATTTCAGTATATCTGAAAGCATACTGTTCGGGGAATTCCTCGCAGACTATGTCAAGAAGCTCAGGGAATGTGCAGTCAATAAGCATTTCTTTTTTCCATAAATACTTTCCTGTAAGGGAATGATTATCCTGCAAATCAACCCCTAAATTTTCCTTATGATTTCCCATAAACAACCTCCGACATAAAAATATTTTGATACATACTGGAGAAATTATTTCCAATATGATTTATAAAACAAAAATCCCCTGCATATTATAGCAGAAGATTTTTTATTTTCAAATGGTCATATAAATTTGTCAAAAATACTTTTTTTAGTCGCTTTTTTATTTGCCTTTGCAAGTTTCTTTGCGGCTTTTTTAGTATATTTGGCGTCCATTTTTGCCATACGCTTTACATTATCATCATCTGCATCATCATAAAAGCCCTCATCATCTCCATCAGAAACATCAGTATCAGCATTCAGCAGGTCTTTAAGTTTCTGCTTATATATTGAATTACTGTTATCAAGTGTATTTTGCGAAGGAGTATTTCCAGAAGGAGTGCTTTGAGAATTTACAGTTGAATGAACATATATATTTCCACTTACATTTGAATATTTGTCTATTGCTGCATTACGCTGAATAGATGAAGGCGGAACAGGCTGAACATAATCATAAGGATTCTGGTTCGTCATATTCTGCTGATAATATCCATTATTCATATTATTGAAATTTCCACCCATATTATTATTATAAGGTTGATTATATGGATTGTTATTATAATAGAATGGCTGATTATTCATCATATTCGGATTACCCATCATCATATTAGGATTATTCATCATCATACCCTGATTATTCATCATATTGGGGTTATTCATCATCATACCCTGATTATTCATCATACCATTATTAAAGAACATCTGCTGACCATTTGTTGCAAATTGATTTTGATTATTCATCATATGCTGGTTGTTATTATTCTGAACATTAGAAAAAGATGACATTGTATTATCCGTTTCATCATTTCCCCAGAATTCAGCTTCGGTATTCCAATTCATTTCCCCATTGCTTACTTTATTATTAATCTTTTCTATACTTTGATTTATAAGCATTTGTAATGAAAGAGCTGTATTTTCATCAGTCATTACACCACAAGTTACATTCTGAGGATTAATTCTGCAAATAAGCTCCCTGCATTTTTCACACGGAACAATTACCTGACGATTTTTAAACGAAACGCTTACAATTCCTATAATACGATTTTCTCCTGACATCATCATAGCAGTAATCGCTTCATATTCGGAACAAGTTTTTGTAAGAACATTATTTTCCAGTCTGTTTCCATTGATGCCTGTATAAATGCTTCCCTTATCCGTAAGCAGAGCAGATACAGATGTCGATTCAATAGCCTCATCACTCATTCCGAGAGAAATTGTTTTCTCGATTATCTGTATTGCAGTTTCATATAAACTATGTAATTCTGTCAAAATTATAACACCCTTTCCTCGATTTATTTTCTGATAACATTACAATTTTACTAATTACCTAACAAACTGCTGTTGACTATAAAAACAAATTCTGTTTTTGCCGTTTGCCTTTGCATTGTATATTGCAATATCAGTATTTCTGAGGAGTTCCTGAGAATTTGAACCACTTTCGGGATATGAGGCAACACCAAAACTCATAGAAGTCTGAAGTGTAATACCTTCAATCTGAACAGGCTTACATACTACATTACGAAGTCTTTCTATATAACTTGCAACACCATTTTCTGTAACAGAACCTTTAAGGATTACTGCAAATTCATCTCCTCCGAGTTTTGCTACGAAATCGGAATCGCCACAGAAAATGCGGAGTCTGTCAGCATATGTACTGAGCATCATATCACCTGTATTATGACCATAAGCATCATTAATCTGCTTAAAGTCATCTATATCAAAATAAATTATAGTAAAGGGAGTTTTTGCATTTTCCTGAATTGATTCATCAACACGTTCAATAAAGAGCTGTCTGTTTGCAAGACCTGTAAGAACATCATAATAAGCGAGGTAAGTCAATGTTTCATCTTTTTCACGGATTAATTTATTAGTTTCCATAAGTTCCTTATTATTTTTTTCAAGCTCTGCTTTTGATTTTTCAATTCTAAGAGAATACACATATGTAATAGTAACAGCCATAATAGTAATTATTGGTACTATAACACCAGGCATAGCCCTCATAGACTTTGCAACAATAACGCCCATAATTAATGTACTCAATGCACTCATAATATTAAGAACTATTGAAGCAACATAACCCTTTTTACCTACTGCAACAACCATAAAAGATGTTACAAGAACGTGAAACTGACATATAAGACCATTGATGGTAGTAACATTCAATCCACTATTTCCACCTCTTGGTCTTGAAAGAGCTGTCTGTAAAATCATAAGCGATACGAAAATAATACTTCCAATTACAAGGAATATATTTTCCTTTAACTTTTTACTCATTGTTTTTCCTCCCACAAAAAACTTAAACTTCCTATAAATAACATTTTCAATCAACAAGCCTGATTGCTATAGAAACAAGTTCTGTCTTTTCCGTTTGCCTTTGCGTTATACATCGCAACGTCAGTACTTCTGAGAAGTTCCTGAGAATTTGCACCATTCAGAGGATATGAAGCAACACCAAAACTCATTGAAGTCTGAATTGTAACACCTTCAACCTGAACAGGTTTGCATACGGCATTACGAAGCCTTTCTATATAACTCACAACACCATTTTCACTAACAGCACCTTTAAGGATTACTGCAAATTCATCTCCTCCAAGTTTTGCTACAAAATCGGAATCGCCACAGAAAACACGGAGTCTGTCAGCATATGTACTAAGTACCATATCACCTGTATTATGACCATATGACTCATTAATATGCTTAAAGTTATCTATATCAAAGTAAATTACAGTAAAAGGAGTTTTTGAATTTTCCTGAACTGATTCATCAATATGTTCAATAAAAAGCTGTCTGTTTGCAAGACCTGTAAGAATATCATAATACGCAAGATAAGTGAGCGTTTCATCTTTTTCACGCATTAATCTGTTAGCTTCCATAAGCTCTCTGTTATTCTTTTCAAGTTCACTTTTTGATTTTAAAGCTTTGACAGAAAACACATATATAATTGTAATTGTAACAATAGTAATCAAAGGAAGTATAAGACTTACACTTATTGTTCCTTTATTAACAACATTATCCAAAAAGGATATAAAACCACGAATCAAATTAAGGCATACAGCAACAATATAACCCTTTTTGCCAAGACCTGCTACCATAAAAACTGAAACGAGAACCTGTACTTGTGCAATAATACCACTGGCTGGAGTTATTGCTTGAATTACGGCACTAATCATATATAAAACAACAGCACCAATAAGCATTAAAATTTCTTTTTTGTTTTTTTCCATTTTATCCTCCTATAAGTCTAAGGCTTCCCATAAATAATATTATATTATATCAAGATAATTTTGTCAATAAAAAAGATACAAGAATTGTTAAACTATTAACGCAAAAAATATGCTTAATTGCTGAAAATCAACAATTTATATTATATTTCACATACTAACAAATATTTAAAATCCTGTATTCAGAATTACATAAAAATTACCAGTATAGTTATAAAAAAAGACTGCTGAAAAGATAGTATTACTTTCTCTGTCAGCAGTCCATTACTTTTTAATCGTTCATTTCCCAGTTATGATAAACATTCTGAACATCATCATTATCCTCGAGATGTTCAAGGAGAAGGTTCATTTTCTTTATATGTTCTTCATCTGTAAGAGTTGTATATGTCGCAGGGATTTGTTCTGCCTCTGCTGAAAGAACTTTATAGCCTTTTGCCTCGAGTCCTTCTCTTACATTATGAACCTCTGAAGGTGCACATTCAATTTCAATGATTTCTTCCGTGACATTAAAATCATCAGCACCAAGTTCAAAACATTCTTCCATCATTGAATCTTCATCAATACCTGTATTTTCTACTACAACCATACCTTTTTCGGAAAACATAAAGGATACACAACCTGGAGTTCCGAGATTTCCTCCGAATTTATCGAAGTAATGCCTTATATCACCTGCGGTACGGTTTTTATTATCGGTAAGACATTCCACTATTACAGCCACTCCGTTAGGGCCATAACCTTCATAGACCATAGTTTCGTAATTATTCTTATCGCCGTCACCAGCAGCTTTTTTGATAACTCTGTCTATATTGTCATTAGGAACGTTGTTTGATTTAGCCTTTGCGATAAGGTCACGGAGCTTTGCATTGTTATTCGGGTCAGGTCCGCCCTCTTTAACGCATACGGTTATTTCACGTCCGATTTTTGTAAATATCTTAGCTTTTGCGGCATCTGTTGCCTCTTTTTTACGCTTGATATTATTCCATTTTGAATGTCCTGACATTCACAAATCACCTCAAATTTGGATTTTCCATATTATATCAAAAAGTTCGCTTAATCTCTCGCTGTTTCCTGTAAGATAAAGGTATCCGAAAAGACATTCCAGAGCAGTAGCACGTCTGTAATCGGCAACGCTTGAATGTTTCGGAACTGTATTCCCCGTAGCATTTCTGCCTCTTTTAAGGATATACTGTTCCCTTTCAGTTAAAAACGGCATTATTTCATCTACTGCCTTTGACTGAAAAGATGCACATACACGCATTGTTGACATTTTATGCAATTCTCCAACATTAACGCCTGTTTCCAGAACAAGCCTTTCTCTGATAAGCTGTTCATAAACTGCATCTCCGAGATAAGCGAGAACAAGCGGATTGTATTGGTTAGCGTCTTTTTCGCTTAAAGCCATAATACTTCACCTGAATTTATCTTATATAATCAAATTCCCAGCCGAATATACTTACTGTATCGCCCTCATTGATATTCATTTCCTCAAGCTTGTCAATTATACCACTGGTTCTTAAAACTCTCTGGAAGTACTGTAAAGATGAGTAATCGTCCATATTGACAGTACGCATAATAGGTTCAAGCCATTTAGCCTCAACGCAATATACGCCCTCTTCATCAATTTCAATGGTAAATTCACGGTTATCACTTGCAGTATCTCTTAATTCCTCATCTGTAAGTGGCTGAGGTTCAAACTCTCTTACAGGTGGCAGAGTATCAAGCATTGATGAAACTGCATCTACAAGGGATTTAGTTCCCTGAGTAGTTGCGGCTGATATTTCAAAGAACTGGAATCCTTTTGATTCTATATATTTTCTTACTTCCTCAATCTGTTCAGGAGTTGCCATATCGCATTTGTTTCCTGCGACAATCTGAGGACACTGAGCCAAATCTTCGGAGAAATTTGCAAGTTCCTTGTTGATTATTTCAAAATCCTCAACAGGATTTCTTCCCTCAACGCCTGAAACATCAAGTATATGAACTATAAGACGGCATCTTTCAACGTGTCTTAAAAATTCGTGACCAAGACCTGTTCCATCACTTGCACCCTCGATAAGTCCTGGAATATCTGCCATAACAAATGATTTTTCATCTTCGACTTTTACGACTCCGAGAACAGGAGTAAGCGTTGTAAAATGGTAGTTGGCAATTTTAGGCTTAGCAGCACTTACAACTGAAATAAGAGTAGATTTTCCGACATTTGGGAAACCTACAAGACCTACATCAGCGATAAGTTTCAATTCAAGAGTTACTTCAAATTCCTGTCCTGGATAGCCTGGCTTTGCAAATCGTGGAATTTGTCTTGTTGATGTAGCAAAATGCTGATTACCTTTTCCGCCTCTGCCGCCTTTTGCAATAATTTTCGGTTCATTGCTTGAAAGGTCAGCAAGGATTCTTCCTGTTTCGGCATCTTTTATAACAGTACCACGAGGTACTTTTATGATAAGGTCATCTGCATTTCGTCCTGAACATCTTTTTGCTCCACCGTTCTGACCTCTGTCAGCAACATATTTTCGTTTATATCTGAAATCAATAAGCGTAGAAAAATTATCGTCAACAACGAATACTACATCTCCGCCCTTACCACCGTCACCACCATCGGGGCCACCTGCGGCAACATATTTTTCACGGTGAAACGATACTGCACCGTCACCGCCGTCACCGGCTTTAATTTTAATTTTCGCTTTATCTACAAACATAAAAAAATCTCCATTTTAACAACAATAGCTTACAAAGGAAAATCCCAAGCAGGAATGCTCGGGATTGGACTTTCTGTATAAACAGACATAAATTACTGAACAGGGTAAACGCTTACTTTTTTGCGGTCACGACCCACACGTTCAAATTTAACTCTGCCTTCAACCTTAGCGAACAAAGTATCATCAGAACCGATACCAACGTTTTCGCCTGGGTGGATATGTGTACCACGCTGACGAACAAGGATATTACCTGCGAGAACGAACTGACCGTCTGCTCTCTTTACGCCGAGTCTTTTTGATTCTGAATCACGGCCGTTTTTAGTTGAACCAACACCCTTTTTATGAGCGAAGAACTGCATACTTATTTTAAGCATAAATTACACCTCCGTAGTAGTTATGTTAAGAGTTTCCGGAAATTCTTCAGAAATTATCTCAAGATGAGCTTTAAGAGAACTTACAAGGAGATTAACTTCCTTTAAACTTTCGGAATCCGATGTTTCAAGAATTATGGTTTCACCTTCAGCACTCACATCTGCACCAATACCGAAAAAATCGGTAATAGTATTTGCAGTAAGCTGAACTGCTGAAGACACACTTGCACATACGATGTCGCTTCCCGATTCGCTGTATCCTGCGTGTCCACTTATCCTGAAACCTGAAAAACTGCTGTTTTTTATAAAAAATTCAGCATTAATCATAATTATGCCTTGATAGCTTCAATCTTTACCTGAGTATATGGCTGTCTGTGACCCATTTTTCTCTTTTCGCCCTTCTTTGGCTTATAGGTAAATACAGTAATTTTCTTAGCTTTTCCGTTCTTTACAACCTTAGCTTCAACAACTGCACCATCAACATATGGAGCACCAACTTTAATGCCATTGTCTGAGCTTACAGCGATAACCTTATCGAACTTAACAGCTTCATCTGCTTCTGCATTGAGCTTTTCGATAA
>JAZKXQ010000285.1:0-3127 GCA_045611725.1 Oscillospiraceae bacterium | reverse complement strand
CGATGATACAAATTCAAAGATTATACCCGTGGATATTGAAAAGGAAATGAAAAAATCTTTCCTTGAATATTCAATGTCAGTTATCGTTTCAAGAGCTCTCCCTGATGTGCGTGATGGTCTGAAACCTGTACACAGAAGAATTCTCTATACTATGTACGAAAATGGTCTTTTCCCGGAAAAGCCATACCGTAAATGTGCTGATACGGTTGGTTCTGTTCTCGGTAGCTATCACCCTCACGGTGATGCTTCCGTATATGACGCTCTTGTTCGTCTTGCTCAGGATTTTTCAATGCGTTATCCTCTTGTTGATGGTCACGGCAACTTCGGTTCAGTAGATGGTGACCCTCCTGCTGCTTACCGTTATACAGAGTCAAAAATGTCAAAAATGGCTGTTGAAATGTTAAGCGACATAAACAAGGAAACTATCCCTTATATGTCAAACTATGACGACCGTCTTAAAGAACCTGTTGTTCTTCCTTCAAGATTCCCTAATCTCCTTGTAAACGGCTCTACAGGTATTGCTGTTGGTATGGCAACAAATATTCCTCCTCATAATCTCGGAGAGGTTATTGACGGCATAAATCTTATGATAGATGACCCGGAATGTACTCTTGAGGATATTATGGAATGTATAAAAGGCCCTGATTTCCCTACAGGCGGTATCGTTATGGGTAAGGCTGGTATAAGGGCTGCTTATGCTACAGGCAGAGGAAAAGTTATCCTCAGAGCCAGAACTTCAATAGAAGAAATCAAAGGCAGAAACTGTATCGTCGTTACTGAAATTCCTTATATGGTAAATAAAGCACGTCTTATTGAAAATATTGCTACTCTTGCAAAGGAAAAGCGTGTTGAAGGTATTCACTTTATCCGTGACGAATCCGACAGAGCAGGTATGAGAATTGTCATTGAGCTTAAAAAGGACGCAATCCCTCAGATTGTTCTCAATAAGCTTTTCTCATATACTCAGCTTCAGGAAACCGTAGGCGTTATTATGCTCGCTATAGTTAACGGAGAACCTAAAATCCTTAACATAAAACAGATTTTAAGCGAATATCTCGGATTCCAGTACAGCGTTATAGTAAACCGTACAAATTTTGAACTCAGAAAGGCTAAGGCAAGGGCTCATATTCTTGCAGGTCTTGTTCTTGCCGTTGATTATATTGATGAAGTTTTAAATATTCTCCGTTCAAGCAGTACCGTTCAGGAGGGTAAACAGAACCTTATTGAACGCTTTGCTGATACAGACATAACAGAACTTATTTCAAGGGCTGAATACGTCTGTGAACGCTGTGTGGGTCTTTCACAGGAACAGGCTGATGCTATCGTTCAGATGAGATTTGCTCAGCTTACAGGTCTTGAAAGACAGAAACTCACTGATGAATATGATGAACTCAATGAAAAAATAAAGGAAATGAATGAAATCCTTGCAGATGATAATAAAATCTATGGAATAATCAAGGACGAACTTTCCGAAATACGCAGAAAATTCAATGACGACAGAAGAACAGATATAGAAGCGATAAGCGGAGAAGTTGACATAGAAGACCTTATCCCAGAGGAAGACTGCGTTATAGCATATACAAACATAGGCTATATCAAGAGAATGCCTGTTGATACTTATAAGACGCAAAAACGTGGAGGAAAAGGCGTTTCCGGTATGAAACAGCGTGAGGAGGATTTCGTAAGCGAAATGTTTATAGCGTCCTCTCACGATAATGTTCTTTTCATAAGCAACAGAGGTGTTATGTATAAGCTTAAATGCTATGAAATTGCAGAAGGTTCCAAATCTTCAAAGGGTATGAATATTGTTAATCTTCTGCCACTTCAGGAAGGCGAAAAAATTTCTGCAATGCTTAAAACTTCAGACTTTGACGAGGGAAAATATATCGTTATGGTCACAAAGAACGGTAAGATGAAGAGAACTAAGCTTTCAGAATACAGAAATGTTAAAAAGAGAGGGCTTATTGCAATAGCTCTTGAGGAAAATGATGAAATAGCAGGAGTAAGACTTACTGATGGTTCTGCAGAGATTATGATAGCTACCAGAAATGGTTATATTATCCGTATAGATGAAAATGATGCAAGACCTCTTTCACGTTCTGCCCACGGTGTAAAGGGAATTACTCTTAAAAATGATGATGAAGTTGTTTCAATAGCAAGAATAAGAGAAGGTGCATCACTGCTTACAATCACCGATAAGGGACTTGGAAGACGTTCTTCACTTGATGAATACAGAATACAGGCAAGAGGCGGTCTTGGTCTTAAAAATTACCGTGTAACAAAAGAAAAAGGATATATATGTGGAATTAAAGTCGTTGATGAAACAGATGATATTATTATGATTTCAAATACAGGTATAATTATCAGAGTAAAAGTTTCTGATATAAGACTTATGAGCCGTTCAGCTACTGGCGTAAAAGTTATGCGTATGAATGATGATGACAGCTATGTAGTGGCATTTACAAGGGCTGAACACGATGATTCACAGGAAATAAGTGAAATTACTGATAACGGTGAAGAAGAAATTCAGACATCGGAAGATTAATGGCTTACTGGCTCGAAAGCCTGTTTAAAAAAACAAAATAATAAAATTAAAGTTTTTTTGTTTACTTTTTTTTCAAAAAAGTAAACAGGGGTGCGGGGACGGAGTCCCTGCCCTTGAGTGCTTATTAATCGCTGTTCTTTGAACAGCGATTTTAAAAATCAAAATGCTTTCAGCATTTTGACAATAACGACTGTTAGGCAGGGGGAGTGCCTCCCCTGCAACCCCTCTTTCGCTGTCTTTAAGACAGCGACCAAAGGCTTTGCCTTTGGAATCCATTCGCTTTTTGAAAAAAGTGAAACCAAAAACTTTTGTTTCGTTGCAAAGTTAAGTAAAATCTATTGTTTATTGGCTCGAAAGGTCGGCAGTGCCGACAGCCAATTCGTTACAAAATTAAGTAAAATTTATGGTTTACTGGCTCGAAAGCTTGTTTTAAGCATAAAATTGATTAAATAAAAAAGATATAGAAAATTAAAGGGTTGTGAAGTGTATGGAAATATTTATTGCTGTTATATGCTTTATTGCATTGCTGACAATTTTTCAGAATAATTTTCCTGTTGTCAGAAAAATAAAAATAAATAATCC
>JAZKXQ010000284.1:0-1779 GCA_045611725.1 Oscillospiraceae bacterium | reverse complement strand
CATATCAAACATCATTCTGATAATTTCAGCTTCGTGAGGAATTATTTCAAGTGTATGAATTTTAGGTTCGGGAGATACTTTTTTGTATCCATATGGATTTCTTGAGGATATGTAGTTTCCTTCCTTTACAGCAGAAAGCCTTCCTGCCTGCATACGTCTTTTTATTGTTTTATATTCACGTCTTGACATAAACAATGAAAATTCAAAGTATTCCTCATCAAATTCATTATTAGGGTCATATGTTTTTACAGGAGTTATTATCAGTGTATTGGATTGTTTGAAAGCCTGGGCTACTATTCCCTGGTCTATTGTGTCGCCTCTGGCAAGACGTTCAACCTCCATTACAAGAACTCCCTGATATTTCTTTTCTGAAATATCTGAAAGAAGATTTTGCATCTGAGGACGGGCAGATATACTGTCACCGCTTACAATTTCCTTATAGATTTTAACAATATTCAGATTTTGTTTCTTTGCAAGTTCAAGAAGTGTATTCTGATGTCTTGCAAGTGTTTCACCTTCTCCTCGGGCTTCTGCTTCAGCATCTGCTCTGGATTTCCTTAAATATACTGCATATTCTTCAGGCATATTATCTCTCCTTTATATAATTTTCTCCCTTACTTCTTACAGTAAGGGAGATTTTTTTACTTGCACGTTGCAGGTTCTTTATCTTCAGTTTTTCTATTAGTATTTTTTTCACTATATGTATTTATCAGACCATCAATATGTTCATATAAATCTGGTTTTATAGTTGCTCCCATCGGAGCCAATATAAAATCTATTCCTTCTCTTCTTGCTTGTTTAGCAGCCGGAACAAATCAACGCCTTTTTGTTCAATATTCAACTTTATATCTTCTTTAGTCAAATCTTCAATACTTAAACTTCCATTTATAAGTTTTTTGAAAGATTCGTACTTTATATTATAATTCAATGTGTTCTCAGATAATCTTCCAAGACGTAAAGCAACTTTTCTTTTACTGAGCAATTCTTTAAAAAATTCATTTGTCCATTTATAATCATCTGATTTACTTAAATCAATAGTTTCATTTTACATTCTCCTTTTATTTTTTAAGAAAATTAATACAAGCTTTTAATTTTTCAACATCCATATTATATATTGTTGAAATAAATTCGTTAAATTTAACGTTTCCAATGTCATTCTTTACTTTGTTGAGCAATGTCTTTTCTTCAAGGGTTAAACAATCCTCATTATTTAACCCTCACCATAGGGTAAGGGCAGAAAAATTTATGCAATACTATAGCTAAGAATTTCAATTTCTGAAAGTGAGTTTTCAAAATTTTTAAGAATATTTTCAAGCTGTCTTGAAGTTTTTAGACTATAAGCAGTTTCGCCACATTGACTGCATTTAAAACAAGGTACATTCTTTACAGCAAGAATTTTACCATTCATTTCGGCAAAATGGGTTGTTGTGCTTTCAGTCATATTTGCTTTACAATAAAAGCATTTCATATTACTGCTCCTTTCGTCTGGTTTTGAAATCATCTTCCCAGTTAATTATATTCGGTACATATACGGTAATTATCCATAAATTTTCGTTGTCTGTTCCACATACAACGTGAAGTATTCTTTCATTTAATGTTATGCCTAATATAAGACAACTTGGATTTGGATAATCATCGGGATATTGTTCTATTATCTCGCCATTCCGGATAGCTTGAATAATTTCATCAATGCTTATATTTCTTTGAGTACATCTTGTTAAAGTATGTTGAGTTATTATTATATTAACTTCATTTTTACACAGTTCTTTCAAAAATTCA
>JAZKXQ010000283.1:0-6012 GCA_045611725.1 Oscillospiraceae bacterium | reverse complement strand
GGGGAATACTTTAACGATAAGAACAAGTCCTATAGCAACCGCAGCACCTATGAGAACAAGGTGTCTTACATTCGTACCGCCTATAGCAAGCATACAGAAAGAGGTAAGGAAAATAATAACCGTAATTATAAAAACAACGATAATCCTGTTATGCAACAGCATAAAATTCAGTCCGATTTCTATAAAGGCGTTAACGAAGTAAGAAAGTTTATGGCTGAAAAGGAAGAAATGCCAGTTGAAAAAACTGAAATTTCAACTATTGAACAGGAAGCTGTGAAAATTAATATTTCTGATTTGCAGATGTCATTTAATAACAGTATCAGAAATATTCAGGCTAAAACGGACAATGTTACAGAGGATATTTACAATTCAACTGCAATTGTGAAACAGACTACTGAGGGAATAATTCAGAAACTCCCTACAGGTGAGGAAAAATTTGTAATTACTCTTACTCCCGATGGTCTTGGAGAAATTACTGTGACAATACTCAAAAATGATACTTCAGGAATATTGACGCTTTCTGCAACAGATGAAAAAACTGCTGAAATTTTAAACAGCAATATAAGTTCCTTGCAGGAATCACTCAAAAATCTGAGTCTTGATATTTCAGATGTAAAAGTTGAAAATCCACAGGAAACTTTACAGTATGACGGTTATGAGGAACAATATGAAGAACATAACGGACGTCGTAAAAATCAGAGAGAAGATAATTCTGTTTTATATGAAGAATCCGATGAGGAAGATGAAACAGAAGAATAATCTTTTAAGGGGGAATTTATTATGTCAGCTATAGGCGGAATAAGTTCAGACAGAAATTATGAAACACTGCTTAACAGTGCGGGGAAACCAAAAACAGAGAATATTTTTGGTGACGCTGTTTTTGCTGATAAGAATGATGATTCACTTTCAGTAAGTGATTTCTTTGACCTTATGATTACTCAGCTTACAAATCAGGATTTTATGAATCCTATAGATGATACTCAGTATCTTGCTCAGTTAGCTCAGTTTTCAACTATGCAGCAGATGATGGATTTGGCTCAGTTTTCAAAGACAAATTATGCTACATCTCTTATAGGTAAAGAAGTTACTGTTGCTAAAACAGGGGCTCTCGAAAGCGATGAAGATGCTTTTATTACAGGAATCGTTGACAGAGTTTCTATCAAGGACGATACATATTATGTTCAGGTTAATGGAGAGGAATATTCTCTCACTCAAATCAGAACATTTGGACTTCCAAATGAAAATGAACAACCTGAAATCGAAATTCCGGAGGCTGCAGAGGACGTGACAGCTGAAACCGATGTTGAAACAAATAACGAGGTACAGTTCTGGCTGTGATTTAATGTGTCCGAGGGGGAATGATTATGGACGATTTGATGCTTAAAAGAATTTCTGCTCCGATAACTACAGGCATAACTTCTGCTTATCCTGTAAGATATACTTCGGAAGCTTCAAAATCAAGCGCTTTTAATATGGTTCTTCAGTCCCAGCTTGCAGACGAACAAAGCGTAAGATTTTCAAAACACGCTATGAACAGAGTAATTGAAAGAAATATTGATATAAATACTGAAAATCTTTCAAGGCTTAATGAGGGCGTCAAACTTGCTGATGAAAAGGGTCTTGACGATACACTTATCATCATTGATTCTTCAGCTTTCATAGTAAGTGTAAAAAACAATACAGTAATAACTACTGTTGGAAAAGACGAACTTCAAAATAATGTATTCACAAACATTGATGGAACTGTTATAATATAAGCCGGACCTTGCAGGAGGCTTTTGTGAATTTTGAACGACAGATAAATTCAGACGGTTCCACGTAATAATGAAAGGAGTTTTATTATGGTAAGATCACTTTATTCAGGCGTTGCTGGTATGATGGCTCAGCAGACAAAAATGGACGTAATTGGTAACAATATTTCAAACGTAGGTACATACGGTTATAAATCAAGCCGTGCTACTTTCAGAGATGTTTACTATCAGACAAAATCTTCAGCAGCTTCAGCTTCATCAAACAGTGGTGGTATAAATGCTACCCAGATTGGTTATGGTTCAAAGCTCGGAAGCGTTGATGTTAATCACGCTCAGTCAATTATGACTTCAACAGGCTATTCAATGGACTGTGCTATTACAGGTGAAGGATACTTTCAGGTAATGGACGATGACGGGGATATTTTCTATACAAAGGCTGGTATGTTTGATATAGATGCACAGGGAAACCTCGTTGACGCTAATGGTAACTTCGTACTTGGTTCAAAGGGCTATCCTACATACTCCCTTACAAACGCTTCACCAAGTTCAGATAAAATCTGTATTTCACTTCCTTATGAAGATGCTGCAGTTTCAAGTGCTACAAATACAATAAACGGTGTTGCTGTAACTGTAAGTTCTTCAGAAACAAATACTGCTGGAAATATCGGCTTTAATATTACTTCAACTACATCTCTTCCTGTTGGTCAGAAGGCTACAGCTACTGTTACAAGTACTTCAATAGTTGTAAAGCTTAATGCAAGTGAGGAATTTTCAAGCCTTGATGAACTCAATGCTGTTATAAATGACGCTATTACAGCAGCAAATGGTGGTGCTGTTCACGAGGCAGGTGAATTTACAGTAAGCCTTGATAATCCTTCTGCTTTTGTTCCAGGAGTTACAGGTGCTGAAATTGCAGGTTCAAACTATGGTGTTAATTCAGGTAGTGTAACACTTCCTTCACCATTCTCAAGCTATTGTTCAGTTAAGTCTGTAAGCGATGGATTTACAGGAAATACTGTAAATGCTGATATTGATTTTGCACTTGACAGTGATAATAACCTTACAATTACTGTAGGAGATTATTCAGCTACTCTTAGTGCATCTCAGATTGAAACTTCCGGAAGCGTTATGCTCAAGAAAAACGGAAGTGAAACAGACAGCTTTACAATGACATATCCAAGCTTCAGCGTTCTTAAAAATGCAGGTCTTGATACAGCTCCTGTTGTTTCTGCTGAAATGCATCCTACTACACCTTCAAATGACCTTGGTCTTAACTCTGTAGTATTCAACCTTGCAGGTGGTACAACAGGTGGTGAACAGACTGTTGCAAACCTTACAGGAATTGCTATTAATGAAGGCGGTGTTCTTACAGGTATTCACCCAACTCTCGGACAGGTTGAACTTGGAAGAATTGACCTTGCTGTATTCCAGAATCCAGCTGGTCTTATTCAGGAAGGTGATACTTACTTTGCAGTATCATCAAACTCTGGTCAGCCAACTCTTACAATTGCAGGTGAAAATGGTAGTGGTGCTATTTCTGCTGGTACTCTTGAAGCTTCAAACGTTGACTTGTCACAGGAATTTTCTGATATGATTACTACTCAACGTGCATTCCAGGCTTGTTCAAGACTTATCACAGTTTCAGATACAATGCTTGAAGAACTTATAAATCTTAAGAGATAGTAATTTTTAATATTGCCTAAACCATCGCAGTAAGCTCTTTTTAAGGGTTTACTGCGTGTGGTGATAAAAAAGGAGTGTATTTAATTTATGATTTTACTTAGTAAGCTTAACGGTGAACAATTTGCACTCAACTGCGATTTAATCGAAACAATGCATTCAAATCCTGATACAACAATAAGACTTTCAAATGGCACTATTTATATCGTTTCTGATTCAGTTCAGGAAGTAATTGAGAAGATAAAGGAATATCGAAGAAGTATCTTCGGCAAAACATTACATGATATGCTGGATACTTAATTTTAATTTAAGGATGGATTTTGTATGGATATTTTAGCTATATTAGGGTGGATTTTCGGCTTTGGTCTTATTGTTATAAGCTGTTTTATGGGTACAGACCCCGAAACAGGAAAAACTATACTTATTCCTGAACAGCTTATGGGTTTCTATGATTTGCCGTCTATAATGATTGTTCTTGGTGGTACTATTGCTGCCTTGATGGTATCATATTCAGTAAGCGATTTCAAAAAAATTCCGAAACATCTTAAAATTATTCTCAGACCCAAGAAGTATAATCCGCTTTATTACATAGAACAGATTACTGAGTTTGCAAGAGAAGCAAGAAGCAATGGTTTGCTTGCTCTTGAAGACAAGCTCAATGAAACAAAAGAACCTTTTCTTAAAAATTCATTGTTGCTTGTAGTTGACTCGGTTGACCCTGATAAAGTAAACAGTATTCTTGAAACAGAGCTTGATTATCTTGAGGAACGACATTATAGAGATATGTCTTTTTATCTTAAAGCTTCTGAATTTTCACCTGCTTTCGGTATGGTTGGTACTCTTGTTGGTCTTATTAATCTTCTTGGTAACCTTAGTGATACAGACGCTCTTGCTACAAATATGGCAGTTGCTCTTATTACTACTTTGTATGGTGTTGTTCTTGCCAACCTTATTTTTAAACCAATTGCAAATAAGCTTAAATTAAGACACGAAGAAGAATATCTTTGTAAAGTTATTATAAGCGAGGGTGTAAAGGCTATTCAGGATGGTGATAACCCTAACTTCATCAGTGAAAAGCTTATGCGTCTTTTAAATGAAAATTTAGCTAAAAACGGTAGAAAAAACGGTGCAACAACCAGTGATAAAGGTTCTAAGAAATAAGAAAGCTGGTGAGGGAAAATGGCTAAAAAACAAAGGGAAGAAGAAAGCGGCGGAAGCTGGATGGACACCTATGGTGACCTTGTAACGTTGTTGCTTACGTTCTTTGTTATGCTTTATGGTATGTCCTCAATCTCAGAAGATAAATGGGCAGAGCTTGTAAAAGCATTTAACATTAACGGAGAAACTATGATTGAACAAGTTGTCTTTACATATGACCAGTCAGAAGGAGATGACTTTCTTAACAATACAGGAGAAGGTATGGGCGAAACTCCTAATCCAAGTATTAAAGATGAAGAAATCATAGTTGATTTCAACAAATTATTCCAGTATATTGAGGAATATATAGAACAGAGTGGTATGCAGGACAGTATAGTTATTGAACAGGGCGAGGAAATTCCTATGGAAGGTAAACAGGAACGTGGAGGCCAGAATATCTATATTCAGTTCAAAAATGATGTTCTGTTTCAGCCAGACTCCTCAGAACTTAAAATGGAATGTATGGATATGATGAACTTTATCGGTCAATGTCTTAAATCACTTGAAAGTGAAATATCACTTGTTATTGTAAAAGGTCATACAGCCGCAGGTTCAGGCTCAGATGTCGATTCAAGAATACTCTCGTCTGCGAGAGCAAGTACGGTTACTAATCTTTTTGAAGATAATTTTGCTATGCCGTCAACAATGCTTATACCAATGGGTCTTGCAGGTGATTATCCAATAGCTTCAAATGATACTGAAGAAGGTCGTGCCAAGAACAGACGTGTTGAAATGGTTATTATAGGTAAAGACAGCAGTTTCGGTCAGAGCAGTGAGCTTTTAAGAATCCTTGGAGCGTCCTTCAACCTTGATACAGGTGATGTAGGCGATGTGGTTGATAATATGGAAGAATAATTATTTTTAGGAGGGATATAATGCAGTCTTATTTATCCGGTAATACTGAAACGGTTAAAAATTATGATTTCCGAAAGCCAAAAAAGTTTACCAAAGAACATCTGAGAGATTTGAATAATCTTAATGACAATACAACAAAAATTCTTGCTCTTAATTTTGCAGGAATGTTAAGAATTTCAAGCGAAGTGACAGTCGCAAGAGTAGTTGAAAAAAGATATAACGAATTTATCAGTACAATTCCAGAAAATACTTTTATCGGACTTATTGGAATATCAAACAGTTTATCCGGAAACGAAGGTGACGAATCACCAATAATTCTGCATATTCCCTCAACTATTAACTTCTTTATGATAGATATGCTGCTCGGAGGTTCAGGCGAGGGCTGTTATCTTGAAAGAGGATATACTGAAATAGAGATAGAAATTCTTAAAAATTTCTATATTAAAATTACACGATATATTGAGGAGGCGTGGTCAAGCCTTATAGATGTAAAGCTTAGCCTTGACGCCTTTGAAACAAATCCTAAAAT
>JAZKXQ010000282.1:0-3859 GCA_045611725.1 Oscillospiraceae bacterium | reverse complement strand
CATACTTTTATCAACATAAATTTCAGAATTAAGTGACTGTCTGAAATTTTCATTTCCTGAATTAAGATAAATCCCCATACAGAGCACCTCCTGTTACTTATATCATTATTATATATCATACTACAAATGTTTTCAAAAATCAAGGGAAGTACAATTGCACTTCCCTTTTAAATATTTATCCCAGTTCAATCTCAACCGGTTCAATCAGATATTCATTGTTTTTTATTCCATCTTCTGTAGCAACTGCATATTCAATTGAATTTGGTTTTACAGGTCTTATATATACTCCCACAGTATCATCTTCAAAGATTTTTGGAAGTATGCATTTTTTCTTTTTAATATCCTTAATAGAAACTTCAAAACTTGTAACTTCAGGAAGATTTGAATAGTAAATTTCAAAATCTGAACAGTAAGCATCTATAAAATACATCCATTTATTATATTCTGAATTCTGCCACATCACAGGTATAAATTTATTTCTTCTGTTAAGTCCTATATAAAATCTGAAAGGAATTTCTTCATCAGCCTTTACATCAGATATTACAAGTATCTTTGAACCTGCTCTGCCATCAAGAAGACCATAGGCAACACCTGTCTTGCCTGTTGCACGGGTAATACAATCCTTATCAACTTCAACACCGTTTTCTTCCTGAATTTTATCAGCTTCTTCAGTTCCAAGAGGAGCATATACCTTAAACATTTCCTTTTCAATACCTATTTCATCGGAATACTTTTCTATATATTCATCAAAAAGTTTTTTAATTATCGGAGATTTACTTGAATTTCCTGCAAGGAATATGTATACGCTTTCCCAGTTCTGATGCTTACACTTATAATTATGTTCAAGTAATTTAAAGAAGTTTCTTACACCTTTTTCAATTCTGTTTTCAAGAATTTCAATAAGGTTAACATTTATATTTTCATCAGGCTTGTCAAGATAAAGTTCAACATTTGATTGTAATACACCGGATTTATCAAATAAATCAACTTTAATGCTTGGTTCCATCTTGAATACGCTTTCATCAGGAATTATTTCTCCCTCATCACTTGTTTTAAGATTTTCCATAAGAGGACGAAGTTTTTCCATAAGCTGTTTCATATTTCTCTTAGCCTGTTGAGAATCATCCAAAAGAGCCTCACAGCCATCAAATCTGTCACATTCTGCAGGTTTACAGAATGAATACCCATTACTGTCCTTATTTTTAAGGAGTTTATTTGCATTCGCCTTAAAAATTTCATAAGACATAAGTTCAAGCAGATTTTCTCCTCCGAGATACTGGTCGCCACCTGCACCGAAATGATTTATAACATAATCATATCTTCTTTCACGAGGTTTACTCATATCTGAAAAACGCCATATACCGAAATCAAAGTCAGTAGTACCACCTCCGAAGTCAAATATTCCATAGAACAGTTCATCATCTTCTTCAGGTTCAATATTAAACTGCTGTAATGCACATATCGCATAACAAGCCGGTTCACTTGCACCGCACTGCACTCTGAATTTTGACATTATTTCCTCATTTTTAAGAATATCATTCGGTAATGACTTTTTAAGACCTCTGCTGAAACTTTCAATAATTTTTTCTCTTACTGCCTTTTCATAAGTAACAGGGAAAGACATAATATAATCAATATAAATTCCGTTACGCATATTATTAATAAACAATCCGAGATAATAAGCATAAATTTCAATCGGGTCAAAATCTTCAACATCAATTTCAAGATATGATTTCAGTATCTTAGTATTTTCATTCTGGTCTTTTATTGTAAGAACCCTTGAAGAAGTTGTATCACCGCACCATTGTTTCAAATCATAGAAATATGAATAAAACTTTTCGCTGTCTGTACTGTCATTAAGATTATTCTGTGCAGTATGTGAAACAGTAAGAGTTTCCCAAAGAGTTTCTGGTCTGCCGTCTGACGCTTTATAATCCTCAAGGAATTTTTCAAAGTTGATAAATTCCATAACTGTCGGATTTTCATAATGTTTCGGAACAGCTTTCTGACTGAGTTTTCCTATACCTATTCTTCTCAGATAAGTTTTATCCGAGCCGTCCTGATAAGCTACAACAGTTGATTTAGTGCCGAAATCAATACCAACAAGCCCGTCATAATGCACATCTATTTCTGGATTTCTTCCCACAAGAGAAGTATCAACAGTAATCTGAGTTTTATTTTCAGGAACATTTTCACTCCATAAATCCCAGTGTCCGCCGTTTACATCTGTAAGACATTTAAGGTCATAAGGTTCAATTTCAGCCCTTTTCTTATCACATTCAAGGAATGGTTTTCCAAAGCTTTCAAGCATTTCATCTGTTAAATGAACAGTGTTTGTCTTGCAGTATTCTTTATTGAATTTTGCAATATCATCTTTTTTAAAGCTTACTGAATATAATTCCTTTAAATCCCCTTTAAGGATTTTTTCTTTTGTTGTATCAGTAAGCTTAGCCTTGTTTTTATCAAAGTCAACTGAAATAACTGAATTTTTAATATCTTTCAGCAACTGTTTTCCACTTGCACTCAAATCACTTGGAACTAAATCAAACTCTACAAGGTTTTTAAGAAAACTTTTTGAAGTCAAATTAAAAATAGGAATACAAACACTATCACAATTAGAAAAGCTCCTTGTTCCAATACCTCCATCAAAATTAATATATCCTTCACAATTTGAATCAGTGTTCCAACATGCTATATGTTGCCAATACGTTCTAGTATAATTATCATTATAATTAACAATTTTATCTGAACATATCAAAGGATTGGTAGACTTTCTATTACTAAATAATCTTAAAGCCTGTGTCTGTTTCATATGTGTACCTGAAAAGCCCTCAAAATTATAATTAAATCCATCTCTTGAACAATACATTCTTGTACTATCAGCAATTATAATATTTTCACTCTTAACATAATAAACTTTTTTGTTTTCTATTTTAATCCATTCGTTGTTGTTATAAATGTTTTCAAGTTCATCAACAAGAGCCTTGAATTTTTTGTTGAGTTCCTGTTCTGCCTTTGGAATGTTAAGTTCCCTGCCGAATTTAATTAAATCAGCACCTGCAAAAAAATCATCGCTCACATAAATTTCATTTGTATTCCTTGTGTCCATACCTTAAACCTTTACAACAGATTTCTCTGTTGCCTTTCCATTAATTTTATTTATATATCCTCTTAAAAGGACTTTTTTTACTGTTCCGCTTACTGCACTGTCTGAACTTCTTATATGCTTTTCATTGTCAAATTCTTCTCCGATTTCAACTTCTGAAAATTCATATGTATCTGAAATATTATTATATTCCCCGAAAAACCATTCAAAAGTTTCATTCAATATCTGAAGTTCATCTTCACTTATTTTTCCGATACGGTTCTTTATTCCGTTCCAGAGTGAACTTATGTTCTCCCACTGCATTCCCGAACAGATAAAAGACATAATGCTTTCATAGTTTATTGCATTCACCAAAGGCAATTTTATCTTTTCATCAAGAGTAAGATATTTTCTGTAAATTTCCTCAATTGCTCCATACCTTTTAGTATTCATATCAACCTTGAAATTAAGCACTGTATTTTCTTTTCTTAATTTTTCAAATTCTTCTTCATACCTTGTTGCTTTTTCTTCAGCTTCTCTGTAATTATACAAAAGAGAGTTTACTTCATCTTGCTTGTCTGCCAGTGAAACTTTTAATCCTCTTATCTGATTTTCAAGTTTTTCAATTTCAGATTTTAATTTATAATTTTCTTTTTCAAAGTTTTCTTTTGCATTTTTCTCATCTAACATTAAATTCTGATATTTTCGTATGTATTCATTACATTCTTCAATCTCTGAATTCTTTTTTCTTATCTTTTCATAATATTCTTCAAT
>JAZKXQ010000281.1:0-3244 GCA_045611725.1 Oscillospiraceae bacterium | reverse complement strand
CTGTAGTAGTTGTAGTTTCTTCTGTTGTAGTATCAGCTACTGTAGTAGTTGTAATTTCTTCTGTTGTAGTAGTAGGAACAGTAGTAGTTGTAATTTTCTCTGTTGTTGTATCAGCTACTGTAGTAGTTGTAGTTTCCTCTGTTGTTGTAGTAGGTACAGTAGTAGTTGTAATTTCTTCTGTTGTTGTAGTAGGTACAGTAGTAGTTGTAGTTTCTTCTGTTGTAGTAGTAGGTACAGTAGTAGTTGTAGTTTCCTCTGTTGTAGTAGTAAGTACTGTAGTAGTTGTAATTTCCTCTGTTGTTGTATCAGCTACTGTAGTAGTTGTAATTTCTTCTGTTGTAGTATCAGCTACTGTAGTAGTTGTAATTTCTTCTGTTGTTGTAGTTTCCGCTGTAGTAGTTTCTTCTGTTGTTACTGCATTAACTTCGATTGTATATTTACCTGTAACAGTTTCATAATTTTTTATATCATCAGGAGTAAACTTCCATTCAAGTACATTTTCACCTACAACAAGTTTTCCTGTTGAAGTCCATTCAATAGAACCCTTTATAGTACTTTCATAATCAATTGCAGGTAATGAATCTCCCTCAGTATATTCTCCATCATCAATTACAGGTGTAACTTTTGGAGTTGCTATTTTAATCTCAAAATCATCTGATTCAGCAAGTATAAGAGTATAATTGTCATTTATTTCAAGATTTCCAAGAGTATATGCATAAGTTCCAACTGAATCTCCTGTTTCACGTCCAAGATTTCCTGTAAATTTATCATTTCCTATAAGTTTGCTATGTGTATATGTGTAAACAGGATTTTCTTCACCATAAATCTTACTCTGATTTTCGTCAGGAGTAATTGTTACTTCTTTCTGATTTACAGTAAATTCTGCTGTTGATGAACCTTTTTCAATAATTCCTGTATGTTCAACCTTGACTGTATATGTTCCAGCTGGAAGATAACCATTAGTATCAGTAAGTTCTGAAATCTCAACAAATGTCTTACCATTGTTAGCGTATGTAATTACTATCTTTTCATCACCATATGAAGCATTTACTGAAACAGGTTCTCCATAGGTGATGTTTTCAGCTGAAATTTCTATATTTTCACTGATATTTGTATAATCAGCATTTGTAACAGTAATTGTTCCACTTGTAGTAATTTCATTTGCGTCAAGTTCTCCAATATCAGCTGTCCACTCGAATTTATTTTCTGCATTAGCTGTACTGTCATATTCTCCGACAATTTCCCAAGTAACAGGAAGTGAAGTTATTCCGTTTTCTGATTCGATTGTAACAGTAGTTTCAAGCGTTGCAATTACATCTTCTACACTTGCATAATGTTCTTCAAGAGTTACATTTTCCGGAGGTGTAAGGCTTGTAATTTTTGCCTTTGCTGTTGCATCATAAGTTTTTGTAAGAGTAATTGTACCATCTTCATTATAAGCTACTGTAAAGCCATTATTTTTTGTATTTTCAGGAAATACATTGTTACTACCAGGTAAAACTATAGTTGAACTTACCGTGAATGAACCATCTGTGTTATTATTTTTAATTTCTATATTTTCTGCAAACTCGTAGTTATCACCTGGAGTTAAAGTAATTGTTGCTGTATATGCTGTATTGTAAGCAAAAGTTACATCGGCAGGAGTCCACTCTATTTCAGCTGTGTAACCTTCTCCAGCTTCAATAGTATTCTGTGGTATTCCTGTTGCTGTCGGTTCATTTACATTAATTGAAATTTCTGTTATCAGATTTTTAATTGCAAAAGTCCAGTCAGTACATTCAACAGTTACAGGATTATAACTGTCATTTTCTGCAACTTCAATTTTAACAATATATGTACCTGCTTCTGTTGGATTTCCCTCAATTTCTGTTTCGCCACCAAGCTTATAATATTTTATCTCATATTCTAAATCAAGATATTTACAATCTATTGCTGCAGATTTTTCCCCACCATCATAAATATTACTTTCAGGTGCTTTAAATATGAAATCATCTGCTGTAAGTGTTACCTTTTCATTTGAATATGTTGTTTTTATTTCTTCTTCTGTTTCGCCTTTAGTTTTTATTTCATATACCTTTTTGCCGTTTAAAACAGGGAGTTTATCTGTTCCGATTGTCTGTCCCCATATCTGAGGAATATTTCCATCTTCATCAGGTGTAGTTAGTTTATGAAGAAGATATGCAACCTCTCCGCTTTCAAACTGAGCTGTGGTTTTGCCACCATCATCAGTTTCAGTATCTGAAAGGTAATAGCAATTTGTAACTGTGCCATTATTCTGAGCATAAACATTACCTGATGTGCTGTAACAGTTTGTGATTTTGCCAGTGTTCTTATTCACACCCCAAATGCCACCGATATTTGTTCCATTTACTACGCTTGTATTGTAACAATTTTCAATTGTACCAAAATTAAAAGCACAAACTCCACCAGCATAACCATCTGTACAGAAATAAGAATCAATAATCCCTACATTCTTTATTGTTCCATTTGAATAACTGAAAAATCCAGCATATGAAGTTCCATCTGAATAATAAAGTCCGCTGATTGTATGACCTGCACCATCAAATATACCTGTGTATTTGTATGTACTATTTCCTATCGGAGTCCACTGTTTCAAACCATCAATACTGTTTACATTTTCATCAAGAACATTTGTATTTACTATAATATCAGCTGTAAGCTTTGCATTAATGCTTATGTTACCATCATTTACAAGATTTGCAAAAGCAATTAATTCTTCTGCTGTGCCGATTTGATAATATCCCTCTGAATCAGCTTTAAGAGTTACAATTGTATCATTTTCATTTGTATACGCTAAATCCGGAAAAGTTTCCTCTGTTGATGTTTCCTCTGCGTTTGCAGTAATCATTAACTCCTCTGCAATGATGTTGCCATCAATCCCAATTGTACACGTCAAAGCAAGTTCTGCTGACGTCATAAAAACCGCAAGCGTCTTTAAAGCTTTCTTAAATTCCATAATTTCCTCCTTGAATTTTCAAACACTCAAATTTCGTACATACTTTCATCTAAAAAATAAAAACTTTTAGTATATTATACCATAAAAGATTTTTAAAAAAAATACCTTATAATAAATTTGCCCTGTTTTACCTGATTTTTAGATTGATATTAAAATTTACTTCACTATTTTATCTGACTTTTAGTAGTTTTTACAATAAAAATATATTCAGCATATTATTTTTGAGATTTGATAATCTTTTAGTTAATGGAGCTGCTCATGCTGCAT
>JAZKXQ010000280.1:0-14453 GCA_045611725.1 Oscillospiraceae bacterium | reverse complement strand
CAGAACAGAAAATGCCTGACCTCAACGCTTCATGCCTTGAAACAGCTATGAGCATGATTGAAGGTACTGCTCGTTCAATGGGCGTTACCGTTGTTGATTAATTAAGAATTTATAACTTTATATTTGATAAACAGAATGACGAATAAGGAAAAAGCATAGCTTAATCTGATTTCTGACTTCTGAATGGTGGGAGGAACACTTTCCGCTAATCGTCTTGCGTACAAGCAATACGATATTACCACTTTATAGGAGGAAAAATAATGAAACACGGTAAAAAATACGTTGACAGCTTAAAGGCTGTTGACCTTTCAAAACAGTATGAATCCGTTGAAGCTCTTGACCTTGTTTGTAAAAATGCAAAGGCAAAGTTTGACGAAACTGTAGAAGCACATATCCGTCTTGGTGTTGACTCAAGACACGCTGACCAGCAGGTTAGAGGTGCTGTAGTTCTCCCTAACGGTACTGGTAAAAAAGTAAGAGTATGCGTTTTCTGTAAAGAAGATAAGTACGAAGCTGCAACTGCTGCAGGTGCTGAATTTGTAGGCGGTCAGGATTTAGTTGACAGAATTATGAAGGAAAACTGGATGGATTTCGATGTAGTTATCGCTTCACCAGATATGATGGGGCTTGTTGGTCGTCTTGGTAAGGTTCTCGGTCCAAGAGGTCTTATGCCAAACCCAAAGGCTGGTACAGTTACTCCTGATGTTGCTAAGGCTGTTACAGAAGCTAAGGCAGGTAAGATTGAATACCGTCTTGATAAGACAAATATCATTCACTGCCCAATCGGTAAGGCTTCATTCGGTGCTGAAAAGCTTGACGAAAACTTCGCAACTCTTATGGAAGCTATCGTAAAGGCTAAACCAGCTGCTGCTAAGGGAACATACCTCAAGTCTTGTACTGTTACATCAACTATGGGTATTGGTATTCCTGTTGCTACAAATAAATACGGAGTTTAATTTTAAACTTACGCTTAATAAAAAATCAGGGACGGGAATTTTTTCCCGTCCTTTTTAAATAATAAAATGAAAGGCGATATTTCTATGAAATTTTTAAAATCCTTTGCAATGCTTACTCTATGTTTTTGCCTTACAGCCTGTCAACCTGCCGATACTTTCCAGAGCCTCGAAACTCCTGTTACTGTGAAAGTTACTCACGAAATAACACAGCCTGTTGTAACAGAGGCTAATCTCTCTTTCTATGAAAAATATCCAGAACTTTCAGAAACAGATATTTTCAGTCAACACTATCAACGTGCTGAAGAAATTGTAAATAATATGACGGTTGAACAGAAGGCAGGTCAGATGTTCCTTATAAGATGTCCTCAGGATACTGAAAAAGCTATTGAAGATATAAAGCTTTATAATCCAGGGGGATATATCCTCTTTGCAAATCATTTTGAAAATCAGACTCCATATACCATTCAGACAATGACGGGAGAATTTCAGTCAAATTCAGCATATCCTATGGCTATTGCCTGTGATGAGGAAGGTGGGGACGTAGTAAGAATAAGCAACATTAAAACATTCAGATATGAGCCTTTTCTGTCGCCACAGATGGTTTATCAGAAAGGTGGATTTGAGGAAATTAAAAAAGATACAATAAGCAAGAGCGAATTTCTTAAAAATCTTGGAATAAATATGAATCTCGCACCTGTTGCCGATATAAGCGAAAATCCTGTTGATTACATATATTCAAGAAGTTTTGGGAAAAATGCAGAACAGACTGCCCAGTATATAAAAACAAGCGTCAGAGCCTATAACGAATCAAATTTAACCTGCGTTCTCAAACATTTCCCAGGGTATGGCTCAAATGATGATACACATACAAATGCATCACTTGATGAAAGAACTTTGAGAACTTTTGAACAGAATGACTTTATCCCATTTATTGAGGGTATAAAATCAAATGCACCTTGTATAATGGTTAATCACAACACAATAATTGATATAGATATGGATAATCCTGCATCTGTTTCAGCAGAAGTGCATAAAATTCTGCGTCAGAATCTTGGATTTTCTGGAATAGCAATGACTGATGATTTGGAAATGTCTGCAATAACAGATAATTTCAGCGAAGTAGACGCCTGTCTTAAAGCTGTTGAGGCTGGGAATGATATAATATGCACATCTGCATATGAAATGGGTATTCCAGCAGTTGTTACGGCTGCAA
The DNA here is from genome assembly GCA_045611725.1 of Oscillospiraceae bacterium. Lineage (GTDB taxonomy): Bacteria > Bacillota > Clostridia > Oscillospirales > Ruminococcaceae > UBA5884. The sequence goes on along the minus strand of JAZKXQ010000280.1, from coordinate 12,284 downwards.
AAACAGGTAAAATTTCCGAGCAGAGAATAAATACAAGCGTTATAAGAATTATAGCCTGGAAATTGCATTACGGAATAATTGAATAATACAAAAAACTCAGGAAAATATTATAATTTCCTGAGTTTTTATATTTAATATATTTGCTTATCTTACTTTTGCACCAATCGGAATACTGTCATCAGCAAACATTACCTTTGCTGAACCGTCTGGCATATCTGCACAGCATATCATTCCATTACTTTCAACTCCACAGAGTTTTACAGGTTTAAGATTTGCTACAATCATAACCTTTTTGCCAATCAAATCTTCAGGCTTGTACCATTTAGCAATACCAGAAACTACCTGTCTGCCACCCATACCATCATCAAGCTGGAGGCATAAAAGTTTATTCGATTTCTTTACCTTTTCACATTCCTTAACTTTTGCAACTCTAAGTTCCGCCTTAAAGAAATCATCAATTTCTATTTCGGGAGCAAGTTCAATATTTTCAACTCTGTCTTCCTTATCTTCTTCTGATTCTGCATTTATTTTAGCTGATATATCCTCAAGCATTTTTTCTGCGTCAATTCTTGCAAAAAGTGCTTCAGCCTTTGAAGTTTTTTCTCCGGATTTAAGCTGACCGAATTTTGCAAGACTTTCATAAGATGTAATATCAGTGTTAATCTGGGAGAAAATTGCCTTTGCAGTATCAGGCATAAATGGCTGTAAAAGAACTGCGATATAGCGTATGCTTTCAAGAAGATTATAGAGAACTGTATAAAGTCTTGGCTTGTCAGCCTCATCTTTTCCGAGTTTCCAAGGAGCAGTTTCATCAATATACTTGTTACTTCTTCTTGCAAGGTTCATAACAGCTTCAATAGCGTCGCTTATTCTGTATGTTTTCATAAGCTTTTCAACTTCTGAAACTGTCTTTTCAGTAAATTCAATAAATTCCTTGTCAAGCTCCTCATAAACTTCTGTATTCTTTATTTCTCCGTCAAAATATTTATTTGACATCGAAACTGTTCTGTTTACAAGGTTTCCGAGAGTATTTGCAAGGTCTGAATTATATCTTTCAATAATTGTTTCATATGTTATAGAGCCGTCTTGTGCGTATGGCATTTCTGAAAGCAGATAATATCTTACAGCGTCAACTCCGAGGAGATTTACAAGGTCATCAGCATAGATAACATTACCTCTTGATTTGGACATCTTATCTGTACCGAATAAAAGCCAAGGGTGACCAAAAACCTGTTTTGGAAGTGGTTCACCGAGAGCCATAAGCATAATAGGCCAGTAAACAGTGTGGAATCTTAAAATATCCTTACCGATAATATGAACATCTGCCGGCCAGTATTTTTTATACTGTTCAGATGAACCGTCAGGGTCATATCCAAGAGCTGTTATATAGTTTGAAAGAGCGTCAATCCATACATAAACAACGTGCTTGTCATCGAAATCAACAGGTATTCCCCATTTGAAAGATGTTCTTGAAACGCATAAATCCTGAATACCAGGTTTTATAAAGTTGTTTATCATTTCATTTTTACGGCTTTCCGGATAAATGAAGTCTGGATTTTCCTCGATATATTTTTCAAGTCTTTCCTGATATTTTGACAGTTTAAGGAAGTATGCTTCTTCCTTAGTCTTTACAACCTCACGTTTACAGTCGGGACATTTTCCGTCAACAAGCTGAGTCTGAGTCCAGAAACTTTCACAAGGAGTACAATAAAGACCTTCATATTCACTCTTGTATATATCGCCCTGTTCATAAAGCTTTTTGAAAATTTTCTGAACTGTCTTTTCGTGGTATTCATCAGTAGTACGGATAAAGTGGTCGTATGTAGTATTAAGGAGATTGCATATATCCTTAATTTCACCTGAAACCTTATCAACGTAATTTTTTGGAGTAACTCCTGCCTTTTCAGCATATTCCTCTATTTTCTGACCGTGTTCATCAGTACCTGTAAGGAAGAAAACATCATAGCCTTGCATTCGTTTATATCTTGCAATAGCGTCTGTAAGCACTATTTCATAGCTGTTGCCTATATGAGGCTTACGGGAAGTATAAGCTATGGCAGTGGTAATATAAAATTTTTTGTTCTCCATATAATTTTCCTCCTGAAATATGTGTAAAATAAAGCGTATACAAAAAATACGCTTATATTATTATAAACCAAAAAAACCATAAGGTCAAGAGAATTATACATTAATTTTAAGTTAATTATTACAGAAATTTTTTAGGTTCTTCGTCTTCGTATATTTCCGATTTTATGAATGATGAAAAGAGTAGGTTTTAAGGAAATATGCCATATTTTTTCAAGCAGACTTTCAAGAAGAATATTCATTGCCAAAAGTACTATTACTGCGAATAAAAACGCCAGAAGTTCTCCGACTATTTCATAAGGAATTTTGCAGAACAGCATATTATTTACATAATCGATAAAATCTGCACAAATATTGACTATAGATATATATGCAAAAAAGAACAATGCATTTATAAACATTGGAAATACAAGAAATAGAACAAACCCAATAATCAGGGAAATTATCAGTAATACAATAATGATAAATATGATTATAAGTAATGGTTTTGGTACACCGTCAAAAGTCGGAAGCATTTCAAAGAATTCATTGTCAATAAAGAAATATTCCAAAAGTTTTTGAGTGTATATCATCACAAAACTGAGAGGATAGAAAAGCATATTACTATACAAATATGAATTAAGTATTCTTTCTGCTCCACGAGGATAATAATCAATAAGCATATAGGCTTTTTCCAGAAATTTATTCAACATAAGCATAATATAAGTGATAAACGCCAAAGGAATGTATATGCCATAATGAAATGCGGCGGCAATATCTGCAAAACCATAATAAAGTATGTCAAGAGGGATAATTTCAATAAAACGGTTTTGTCTTAGAAAATCGGGGATATAAGCGTCAAGGAAACCACCAGATGCATTTTCCTTTTCAAAACCTATGACCCATTCTGAACGTTGATTTAACCATTCATAGTCCATTAATATCCAAGGTGGAAAAATATTGTTAAGAATATAGAATATTATGTAAACAGCAATGCCTATAAAAAGTATTCTGTGACGTTTTATAAAATTGACAAAGCGATTTTCGTTATTTTGAAACTCATTTGTAACAGTTTCTGTATTCACATTATTCACCTCAAATGATTAAATTCTTTTTCTTTAGAAAAGCGAGGAAAAACGTTTGAAATTCTTATCATCGGGTATTGCAAAAATTACTTCTTTAAAAACTCCTTTATATTTATTTTCAAGCAAATCTTTAAAGCATTTTGCAGTATATTCTGTAATATTCCCAAAAACTCCACAGCCGAACGCTCCGAGTATGAGGGAATTGTAATCCTTTGAAGCGAATACATTAAGGAGATAGTCAATTCTTGAATACATAGCCTTATCAGCTTCATTTTTCATATTGGGATATTTTGAAAGACAAGCTTTTCTGTTAGGTGCTGCACAGGTCAGAACATCTATAACACAGGAATTTTTAGCGTTTACGGGATTAAATCTGCTGTCAGCAATTATTGTCACATTCTCTGAAAGAATTGATTCATTTCCATAAAGGTAATTATTCAGATTTCCATCGTGTTTATCATACCAATGCTGTTCTTTTTCGAGAGCATAATAAAGGTTTGTACTGTGGCAAAGAGCCTCCTCCTGAGCAAATGCTCCCTTTATGAAGCCTCCTCCTGCGTGGCGGTAACTTGCAAAATTAAGTACTCCAACAAGTGAATTTTTATCTTCGGACATTCTTTTCATAACAGCATTTATTGTATTTTCCTGCCATAATTTAAAAGATGTTTCATATCTGTTATTAATAATTTCAATCCTGCTTACATCGGGATTAATTATATTGTTTATTTTTTCAAGCTTTGTTTTATTATCAAAAAGATAACCTTTTTTGGACTGCATATAAATCTTTTCTGCATTTTCTTTTCTGTTCATTAAAAAAACTCCTTTACAACTAATGCCGAAAGCGTTTGAAAAGCTTTCGGCACATTTTAATTTAATTTTTATCAAAATTCTTAATCATTTCATTAATTCCTGCACTGTATTCAATTGAATTGTCAGCTATAAATTTCAGTTCAGGACTTTTTCTCATTTTAAGTCTTGAGAAGAGTTCACGTCTTATATACCCAGAGGCACTTGTAAGACCGACTGCTGAGGTTTTTGCTTTTTCAAATCCCTCAAAGCACGAAACATATACCTTGCAGTGTGACATATCGTTTGACAGTTCAACTCTTACAATAGTAGTCATAGGTGCAATTCTGGGGTCTTTGAGTTCTCTCAGTATAGCAGTGAGTTCACGTTTTATATCTTCTCCGAGTCTTGAGGCTTTAAAACTTGCCATATATGTTTCTCTCCTTTATAGTAAATTATTTTATCAGTTCAGCTATATTTATTTCAAGCTTTACTGAATTATCTGCATAAATTCCCACAGGAATGGGCGTATCAAACGTATAAATATCGGGAAAATCGCTCTTGTCAAAGAAATAAACAAGTGTTTTCTGATTTTTCGGGTCAATTATCCAGTATTCACGAACTCCGCAATCGTGATACAAGCCAAGCTTTCTTACATAATCGTCTTTCCAGTTTCCCGAAACTATTTCAATTACAAAATCGGGAGCTCCATTACAGCGTTTATCATCAATCTTTGACGGGTCGCATATAACAGATATATCAGGAATTACAACATTTTCATCATCAAGCCTTATATCATAAGGTGCAGGAATTACTTTGCACTTACCATTATTTGAGGTAATATAATTATCAATCTTACTAAATAATCTTCCAACTAATATCTGATGATATGTGCTTGGTGAAGCAAGATAAACTATTTCACCATCACAAAGTTCATATCTTTCAGAATTGCTTTCAGGAATAATTCTGAAAAATTCATCGGAAGTATATTTTTGTCTGTCTGGCAATGGCATAAAATCCACCTCTTTCAAAAATACCTACTTATCATCTTTCTTTGTATCGTCCATATAAACCATAGGAGTACCGTCAGGATTTAAGAGAGCACATAAGCCTCCCCCATATCCCTCGGTCATAAATACATATGCAACTCCCGTATCGGTATCACGGATTATTTTCTGCTGATTAAAAGTTCCACGAGAATATATAGTTTCAAATTTTTTCATAGTGTTCCCTTTCTGCTGAATGGAGGAATACAGCCTCGGAGTACCGTCTGCATTGAGCAAAGCACATATTCCACCACCATAACCCTCGGTAACATTAAGATACAGAACACCTGTGAATGTATCAATAATAATTTTTATTGTATTATTTAATGTGCCTTGAGAATAAACAGATTCAAATCTTTTCATTAATCTTCTCTGTATTCTTCTATGATATAAGCTTCAAAGATGTCGCCTTCCTTAACGTCGGAGAACTTTTCAAGGCTGATACCACATTCATAGCCTTCGGCAACTTCCTTCACGGAGTCCTTGAAACGCTGTAATCCGCTTATTTCATCATCGAATACAACGATACCATCACGAACAACTCTTATTTTTGAGTTTCTGAATACCTTACCGCTGAGGACATAACAACCTGCAACCATACCAACATTTGTAATTTTATAAACCTGACGTACTTCAATTCTTGCCTGTTCAACTTCTCTTGTCTTAGGAGCAAGCATACCCTTCATAGCAGTAGTAATTTCTTCTATTGCGTCATAGATAATTCTGTAAAGTCTTATATCAACACCGTCACGATTAGCACTTTCACTTGCCACAGGGTCAGGTCTTACATTAAAGCCTACGATGATAGCATTTGATGCAGATGCAAGCATAACATCGCTTTCGGATACAGCACCAACAGCACCGTGAATAACTCTTACTCTTACTTCATCATTTGTAAGTTTTTCAAGTGACTGCTTAACAGCTTCAACAGAACCCTGAACGTCAGCCTTTACAATGATTGGGAGTTCTTTTATTTCACCCTGAGCAATCTGACTAAAGAGATTATCAAGAGTAACTTTCTGGTATGACTTGAACTGTTCCTGTTTAGCTTCGTGCTTTCTCTGTTCAACAAGCTCTCTTGCAAGTTTTTCATCTGTTACGGCATTGAATATGTCACCTGCACTTGGAACTTCAGCAAGACCTGTAATTTCAACAGGTACTGAAGGGCCTGCACTTTTAACAACCTTGCCCTTGTCATTGGTCATTACACGAACTCTGCCGACAGCAGTTCCTGCAATGATAATATCGCCCTGCTTGAGAGTACCATTCTGAACGAGAATAGTTGCAACAGGACCTCTGCCCTTATCAAGACGAGCCTCAACAACAGTACCCTTTGCGAGTCTGTCAGGATTTGCTTTAAGCTCACGCATTTCAGCAAGAAGAAGTATATCTTCGAGGAGTTCGTCAATACCCTCGCCTGTTTTAGCAGATACAGGAACGCAGAGAACATCTCCACCCCATTCTTCAATAACGAGTTCGTGTTCAGTAAGCTCCTGTTTTACTCTTTCAGGGTTAGCAGCTTCCTTATCCATTTTATTTATTGCAACGATAATTGAAACTCCAGCAGCTTTTGCGTGATTTATTGATTCAATTGTCTGTGGCATAATACCATCATCGGCAGCAACAACAAGAATTGCTATATCTGTAATATTAGCACCTCTTGCACGCATTGAAGTAAATGCTTCGTGACCAGGAGTATCAAGGAATGTGATAGGCTTGCCCTGATATTTAACCTGATAAGCACCGATATGCTGAGTGATACCACCAGCCTCGGAAGCTGTAACATTTGCGTGTCTTATTCTGTCAAGGATAGATGTTTTTCCGTGGTCAACGTGTCCCATAACAACGACTACAGGACTTCTTTCTTCGAGGTTTGCCTCATCATCGCTGTCATCTATAAGACGTTCTTCAATTGTGACAATAACTTCCTTTTCAACCTTAGCACCGAGTTCTTCAGCAACAAGACAAGCTGTATCGAAATCTATTTCCTGATTGATACCAGCCATTACTCCAAGTCCCATAAGCTTTTTGATAACTTCGGAAGCAGTAACTTTAAGTCTTGTAGCGAGTTCGCTTATAACGATATTATCTGGGATAAGTACTTTAAGCTGTTGTTTTCTTGCTCTTTCAAGCTCAAGTCTGCGAAGTCTTTCTGTTTCGCTTTCACGCTTATTTGAAAACTGACTTTTATTTTTCTGTGAAGATTTTTGAGAGATTTTCTGTTTTTTTGCATAGTTATCCTTATGCTTATGAGCAGGAGCTATCTGTTCATATCTTTCATTATACTTATCAAGCTCTACATAACTTCCTCTTGTATCAACAGTACGAGTTACAGTTTTTGTAGTAACTGTTGTTGTTTCTGAAAGATTAGCATTAAGCTTGGTTTTTTCTCCTCTTGGCTGAGCCTGTTTAGGCTTCTTTTCAGAATTTTTAGGAGCATTATTCTGAACAGGCTGAGATTTAGCCTGATTTTGTTTCTGCTGATTGTTATTCTGAAATTTTGTATTCTGTTTTGCTTCCTGTTTTACGGGTTTTGCATTATTGTTGTTATTATTCTGTTTCGGCTTATTATTTTTTTTCTGGCTGTCGCCCTGAGCCTTATTGTTTTTAGGCATATTTGCTTTTGATTTCTGCACTGATTTAGCCTCCTGTATGGTTGTATTGGTTTCGTCTGAAGATTCTGTCTTCTTTGAAACATTATTATCCATTTTTGGTTTATGACTTGATTTAAAGTAATCATCAAAGCTGTCTACCTGATTTTGCTGTGAGAAATATTCAAGAATTATATTAACTTCTTCCTCACTTATATTAGAGGCAGTTTTTTTCTTTACGTCGGAAAAGCTGTCAAGAACCCCGACAATTTCCTGAGTCGTAACATTCAGGTCTTTAGCAAGTTCACTGATTTTAACTTTCTTCACCATTCTAATACTTACCTCCTTGTTCTGATGCCGTTCTTAATATAAACGGACGCTATAATTTCCACTCGTCAGGAACTATACCGTTTTCTATAAATTGGGTATTCAGTTCTATAAGACGCTTTGCAAATCCTCTGTCGCATATACCAGCAACTGCAACTTTCTGACAAAGGTATCTTTCAAGTTCGCCTATTGTAAGAGTAACTTTTACGACAGGGATTTTTCCATTTGAAAAAGTATCACACATATTGTTTACTTTTTTTAGTGTATTCTGTGATATATCATTTGCAACGACAATGCAGTATATATCGCCTTCAACAAAGGTATCTTTTACTGCGTCAAAGCCTATTATAAGCTTTCCAGCTCTTCTGCACATTGTCAAGAGATTAACTATTTTCTGCTGCCAGTTCATTTTTCATCACCTCATATAATTCATCGGAAACAGCATATGAAAATGACCTTTCAAATTTTCTTGTTTTTTTAGCAATTTCAAGGCATTGGATATTTCTGCATATATATGCACCTCTGCCTGATTTTTTACCTGTAAAATCAAGTAAAATATCTCCTTTGGGAGTTTTTACAACTCTTATGAGTTCTTTTTTGGGTTTCATTTCACCGCACCCACAACAAGTACGCATTGGAATTTTTTTGTTATGCATAAAATGCACACTTCCTTTTAAGCTTCTTCAGTAGTTTCAGAAACTTCTGAAGGAGATGTTTCTTTTTCACTGCTGTTTGAATTAACTGTTTCTGATTGTGGCTTTATGTCAATTTTATAGCCTGTAAGCTTAGCTGCAAGTTTAGCATTTTGACCTCTGTTTCCTATAGCGAGTGAAAGCTGTGAATCAGGTACGATAACTCTACAGGATTTTGAGCCGTCATCTGCGAGAGAAACGCTTATAACTTCTGATGGAGCGAGAGCCTTAGCGATAAATTCCTCAGGTTTTTCGCTGTAGGTAATTATATCAATTTTTTCGCCGTTAAGTTCTTCCACCACAGCAGTAATTCTTGAACGCTTAGGACCTATACAAGCACCTACGGCGTCAACATTCGGGTTATTTGACCATACGGCAATTTTTGTTCTTGAGCCTGGTTCTCTTGAAATAGCCTTAATTTCAACAGTACCATCAAATATTTCCGGAACTTCAAGTTCAAAAAGTCTTTTCACAAGGTCTCTGTGAGTTCTTGAAATTTTTATGATAGGTTTCTTTTCCTTGTTTATGATACCATTAACATAAACCTTTATATTCTGACCTTCTTTAAGGACTTCATTAGGAATCTGTTCTTTTTTGAGAAGATAAAGCTCTGTTTTTTCGTGCATAAGAGTAGCAGTACCATTTGATTCAATCTGGGTAATCAAAGCACTTATGCAATAATTTTCCTTATCTTTGAACTGTTCGAGAAGGTTTGACCTGTTAATTTCTCTTAGGTCAGATTTAATAGACTGTTTTGCAGACTGAGCAGCTGCACGACCGAATTTTGAAGCGTCTATTTTAACTGCACATATACCACCTGTATAAGCATTTGGGTCAATTCTTCTTGCAGTATGGATATTAATTTCACTGTCATCAAGTGGTTCATCGTCAACAACTGTTTTAAGAAGGCTTATATCGAAAGTACCTGTCTGTGGGTCAATATTTATATTGACATTTTCGCAGTCAGGATAAGCTTTTTTTACAGCCTTTGAAAGAGCTGACTTAACCTTTTCAATTAAAGTATCAACGGAAACGCTGTTTTCTGCTTCAAGCATTGAAAGAGCATCAAAAAAATCCTTGTTCATTTTTTTATTTTACCTCCTGACAGCATTAATAAAAATGCTGTTATAAAAATAATTTCATATGTTTTAAAAATTAAAATTCTTCATAAAGTCTTATATATGATATATCAGAGAGCATAAATTCCATTTCGGAATTATTTTCTATAAGAATTTTCTCCTTGTCGAATGATTTAAGAACGCCGACAAAATCTTTTTCATCATCAACAGGACGTATCAGATGAATTCTGAGTTCACTTCCGCAGGACATTTCAAAATGTTTTTCTCTTATGAGTTCTCTTTCGAGACCTGAAGAACCGACTTCAAGAATATAGCTGTGAGGGATAGGGTCATACTCATCGAGAGCAGTATCGAGAGGTCTGTGCAGAGCCTCACAGTCTTCGATAGTGATACCGTCTTCCTTGTCAATAAAAACACGAAGATACCACAAAGCACCTTCTTTTTCAAGTCTTACGTCCCATATATCAAGACCGACTTTTTCAGCAAGAGGCAAAGCTATTTCAAAAACTTTCTGTTCAGTGCTTCCGTATTTTTTTATTTTCATCTTCTCACCCTTTCATATTTTACTTACAGTAAAAAACATCCTTAAACATAAAGCAAAGACCGGAAAGTGTTCCGGTCTTTAAGTAAATCTATCGTACAGTTAAATTATATCATATTATTTTCAAAAAATCAAGTGTTTTTAAGATAATTAATTGCAAAATATTGTAATCTTATAGTAGTAGAAATTGAATTTTAAAAAATATATTTTCTGATATGGACTGCCTTTTTACAGGATTAGAAAGAGTCAATCATTTTTATGACGTATTTTTTCAACATTCCAAGGTCTGAAATGTCAATGTTTCCGTCATTGTTAACGTCTGCAACGGTTTCTGTGTAGTCAGGGAGAATATTTTCCTTTATGATATGCTGGTTTATTGTTGTAACATCTCTTACATCAACTGTTCCGTCAAGACTTGAATCGCCACATCTTGCAATAACATCAGCATTTCCGCCAAAACTACCATTAGATATTACAACAATTTCCTCACCTGTTACAACATCGTTTGTTTTGAATATTTTATCGCCGTCTTCTGTGACTCCAATTCGACTCGTTTTTATTATCATAGGATTATTTTCTTCATCAAACCATATTAAAAAGTCATTTGCTCCAGCAATTATTTCATATCCATTTTCATCAAATCCAAGCAAAACTCCTATTGCAGGTTCCATATATAATCCATTTTCCTCACGCTGAGCATAATCATAAGTTTCTTTTCCATTTTCATCGAGACCTGTATAGTAGATTGATTTTATCACACAATTATCTGTAATTTGTTTAACACAACCTGAATTTAAAATAAAATCTTTCAACTCATCTGACATATTTTCTATCATATCGTTCGTCAGATTAGTATATGCACTTGCAGTTGTTACACTGCACATAGTACTCATTGCAAGAGTACAAGCGAGTATTTTAACAAAATTCTTTTTCATAAAAAAGACCTCCTTAAAATTAAAATTTTATTTTTTTATTCGCCAAAATAAGTAAAATTATCTCCTCCCCCTACTAAAAATTATTGTTTTGTTATCTCTCTTTACTATATTAACCTCATAACTCTTGAAAAGGTTGCATAAATTTAAAAAAATTTTTAAAATATTTTCCTTCAAAAATTATCTGTTTTTATCTCTCTACTATATTAACCTCACAACTCTTAAAAAGGTTGCATAAATTTAAAAAAATTTTTTAAAATATTTTCCCTCAAAAATTATCTGTTTTTATCTCTCTACTATATTAACCTCATAACTCTTAAAAATGTTGCATAAATTTTAAAAAAAAGCAGTCTGACTTATAATATGCAGACTGCCATTTTATTATTTGTTGATTATAAATCTGAATTTTTCATTTGCAAGTTGAATAACATCGCCGTCACAAAGTTCAGCCATATTTTCAAAGTCAATTTTCTGACCATTTACAAAAGTACCATTCTTTGAATCATTGTCAGCGATGTAATAAGTGCCGTTTCTTATGATAAATGTAGCGTGAACACGGCTTATAGCTCTGTTATTCTTTATTACATACTTTGCATAATCGGTGGATTTTCCGACAATGAAATTTGTTCCTGTTATTTCAATTCTCTCTCCTGTTGAATTTCTCATTATATAGGCTTTTGCTGACGCAGGGTCATTTGCAGGGAGTTCATCAAATCCTGGTTCATCATTTGATATTGCCGAAGAATTATCAATTATCATATCAGCAAGAATATTTTCAACAAGCTTTATAGAAAATGGTTCTGTATCAAGCACTACATTAACAGGTTCAAGAATTTCTTTATCATCTGAAACAGTATTTATCATACGTTTCATAAATCCTGCAATATCAGGTTTTTCACTGCTTTTAACAGGTGCGTAAAGCATAATTATATGATTATTATTCTGATTTATGAATATAAAATTCTCATCAAATATGAGCTGTGAATCATCGAGCATATATCTTCTTGCCTCTTTCATAGCAAGACATATGCCATCAATAAGGTCAAGAATATCCGAGGGCTTTTGTTTTATGCAGAGTATATTTTTAAGGGAATCAAGACCTTTTACATCATAATAAATAGTGCTTTTTTCATTGTCATAT
>JAZKXQ010000279.1:0-6591 GCA_045611725.1 Oscillospiraceae bacterium | reverse complement strand
AAGTAAATTAATATTTCAGCATCTCAGCATATGCCATAAGCATTGGTGCAAGTCCTTTTGCATCGTTTGAAACTATCGGTTCACTGAGATAATATTCAATGCTTCCGTCACGGTTATTTTCTCCTCCAAGACCTGCAACAAGGCATATATTCCCCAGTACAGTTATACCATTCTGTTCTTTTTTTACACTGTTTTCAAGTACTCCGTAAAATGCATTTTCAGCAATTTTTCTGTATGATTTATCAATCATTCCAAGTCTTACTGCTTTAAGCATAGAATATGCAACAAGCAGAGTTCCACTTGTTTCGCAATAATTTCCATTTTCAACAGGCATATTTATTATCTGCGAAAACATACCGTTTTTATGTGCATAAACAGATATACTTTCCGAAATATCTTTCATAATATTGCTTATAATCTGTCTTGCATTATCTGAATTTTTATCAAGCTTTTCATATGTATCCGCTAAAGCACTCATAAACCAGCCTGTAGCCCTTAACCAGAAACAAGATGAACAACCTGTTGTTTTATCAGCCCAGTTCATACTTCTGCTTTCATCATATCCGTGATAATAAAGACCTGTTTTTTCATCTTTCATCAGCTTTTCAACATTTAAAAACTGGTTTATTATATCATCAATATTTTTTCCGTTATTGTATTTTACTTCATATTCTGTATAAAAAGGCAAAGCCATATATAATCCGTCAAGCCATATCTGTTCGGGATATATTTTTTTATGCCAGAAATTTCTGCTATGAGAAGTCCTTGGGTGACTTAAAAGCTGATTTTGATATACATTTTCAAATGCTTTTCTGTATTTAATATCCCCTGTAATTTCATATAATGTTATAAGATTTTTCGCAGGATTTATATTATCAAGATTATATTCATATGGATTATATGTTTTTATACTTCCATCTTTATTTACAAATTCCGAAACAAATTTTTCACAGAAATCAAATATTTTATCATCTTTTGTAATCTGCCATATATCGAGAAAAGCGTGTATCATACAACCATCAATATAATTCCATTTATTTTTTCTCTTTATTTTTGTATATTCTGTATTCCAGAAAGGATAACAGACATCAATATTGCTGATTGCCACATCGATATATCTTTCACAAAAACCAATATGTTCCACTTTGTATTCTCCTTACATAATGCGTCTTTCTATCCGGATATTCCGGAAGTTGATATTCCCGATGTAAAATATTTCTGAGCAAATATGAAAATTAATATTGAAGGTATAAGCCCTATTACTGACATAGAAATAATACTGCTCCATTCATATCCCTGACCTGTATTATCCATTGACATTCTGATAGCAAGTGACAAGGGATATTTTTCCACCGAAGATATAAATATAAGAGGGTCTATAAAATTATTCATTGACCATAGAAATGAAAATACTCCAACCGAAACAACAGCCGGTCTTATACAAGGAACGATAACAAAAAAAAGAGTCTGCAACGAACTGCAACCGTCAATTCTTGAAGCGTCATCAAGCTCTTTGGGAACTGATTTCATAAATTGTAAAAGCATAAATACGAATATTCCCTCACAGGCAAACAATGACGGAAGAACAAGAGGAACATATGTGTCGAGAACCCCTAATACTTTCCACATTCTGTATGATGGTATTCTTAGTATTATTTCAGGTATCATCATTGTAACTATCAATATGCTGAATAATAATTTTTTAAATGGAAATTCAAATCTTGCAAAGCCGTATGCAGTGATAATTGACGAAACAACTGAAAAGACTACTTTTGGAATTACTATCTTAAATGTATTTATAAAATAATGCCCCATTGTATATTCTCCGGCTGTATTCCAGCCTTTCTGATACGAGGAAAAATCAAATTTTTCAGGCATAAACCATAATGATGTAAATATTTCAGCATTGCTTTTGAATGACGCTCCAAAAAGCCATAATAAAGGATAAAGCATTATAAATGCAGTTACAGTGAGGAAAATATACAACGGAAGATTTTTCAAGAACTTATTTTTTTTCATATTTTCCTCCGTCTGAAACTCTGTACATAAAGAATGCACAAAGGGATATAAATATCAGCAATACCCACGAAACAGCACTTGCATAGCCCATATCAAAATAAACAAAAGAATAATCATAAATAAACATTGATATAAGATATGTAGAATTAAGAGGAGCTCCTCCAGTAATCATATATGGAGCGTTAAATTCCTGAAAAGCCTGTATCATCTGCATTATAAAATTAAAAAATATAATATTCTTCATCATAGGCAGGGTAATTCTGAAAAATTTTCCCAAAGATGTACAGCCATCTATTTCAGCAGCCTCATAGAGTTCTTTTGGTACTTCATTAAGTCCTGCCAGAAAAATTATCATTGTAGAACCAAATTCCCATACTCTTAAAAGAATAATTGTCATCATTGCAGGAAATGATTCCCCGAACCAGCTTACAGGTTCAGCACCTGAAAATTCAAGCAACTGATTGACATATCCCTTTGAGGAAAAAAGATACTTCCACATTACAGAAACAGCTATGTTTGAACCAAGTATAGTAGGGATATAATAAGCTGTACGGAAAAATGACATTCCCTTTATTTTCTTTGACAACAGACAAGCCGTAAGCATTGAAACTATTAGTTTAAGAGGCACTTCTATAAATGCATATAAAAATGTAACAGCTATGCTTTTATGAAGGTCATTATCAGAAATCATTCTTATATAGTTTTCAAGACCTGTAAATTCCGCAGTACCTATAATATTTCCGTCAGTAAAGCTAAGCACAAAGGAATAAACTATGGGATAAAGCTTAAAAATAATCAAACCTGAAATCCAAGGGAGTACATAATAAAATCCTGTATACTTTTTCATAATTAAAATTAATCCTTAAATTTTTCAAGTACTTTCTGAATTTTTACATACATTTGTTCTGCTGTATCCTCAACTGACATTTTATTATAGGAAATATTTTCTATTGCTTCATTATAGCACTGACTCATTTCCGAGAGCTCCATATAAGGACTTATTGAAACTGGATTACATTCATTAATCTGGACGTATGATTCATAAGCAAGACCTTTAAGCATATCTTTTTCTTCAAGAGATTCATAGGCTGAACGGCTTGAGGGTATTCCCCTTGATGTCCCAAGAATTTCAGCACATTCCTTGTCATTAAGTATAAAATCAAGAAACAATGCACATTCTTCGGGATTTTTGGTATTATTACTCATTGCATACATAACAGATGGTTTAACAAACCAGCCTGAAATTTCACAGTTTTCAATAAATAATAAATTTCCTGTAACAAGAATATCTTCTTCAAGGCTCATATCGTATTTGCCTACAGCACTTCCCCATTCAAGAACACCTGCAACAGAACCGTCAATAAATTCAGAGGACTGATATAAAGCGTCATTTCCGTCATCATTGATACGTTGTTTAACAGTTCTTACTACTCCATTTTCCTCAAGAGTTTTATAGAAATTCAGTGTTTCCTCAATTTCTTCAACTGTAAAGTTAAGCTTTCCGTCATAGGTTATAAATTCCTTGCCAAACTTTTGCTGAGTATACACCACAGCAAGATACCACGCAGTAAAGCCTGACTGAATATCAAGGTCAAGAGGATAATTTCCACTCTCTCTGAAAACTTCACCAAGATTCATAAGGTCGTCCCAGTTTTCAGGAATTTCAGCTCCCGTTTCCTCGAATGTATTTTTATTAAAGAAAAGACTCCTTCCTGTCATTGAAATTGGCACAGCATTCAATACTCCATTTTGTCTGCCATAATCAAGAACTTCATTGTCAAAATTATCAAGACCAAGCTGATTACTTAATTCTTCAAGGTTTGCAAATCCTTTTCCATCTTTTGAAAATCTTACAAGCCAGTCATAATTTATCTGCATTATGTCTGGCTCTGTACCACCCGCAATTTGAGTGGTAATTTTTTCTGTCCAGCCGTCCCAGCCTCCATATTCAGCCTGAATATCTATATGTGGATATTTTGATTCAAAAAGCTCTATTGCTTTTAATGTGACATCGTGACGGTCATCTCCACCCCACCACGAAAATCTTATTGTACACGAATTTTCCTCTTTGTTATTGGATTTTTCAGAGTCAAGACTACATAATACAAAAAATGACAAGCAGACAATCGAAGTTATCATTCCGATTAAACGTATGTATTTTCTCATATTTCACACCGCCCGACTTCTTTTTTATGAATAAAACAGCATTTACATTATAGCATATTTATTTTTTAAATTCAACTTAAATATGGCAAATATGTATAAAAAAACAAAAAAAGACAGCTTTTTTTCATAACAAACTGTCTTTTTCATATGTATTTTTCACTGACAATAATTTTTTGAAAAGGATTTAATAAACTCAGGCTGTTTTATCAACAACTTCAAAACCACTTCTTGACGCTACATTAAGAATACATTCTTTTCCATCATCAGAATAAGTTATTCTGGTAATCTGACCATTACTACATTCGACAGTTACAGTACCTGTTGCAACTTCAGCAAGTCTTGCAAACTCTCTGATTTTTTTATCAGTACTATCTTTAGCAGTTGAAAGGTCAATAGTACCTGAAAAACCACCATTTTTGTAATTTTCTGTAGCGACTACCTGAGCTGCCTGATAGAGCTGTCTTGTTTCAATCTGCAATTCGCTTTCACTTGCCTTTTCTATGTAGCCGATAAGTGACGGAATGAACATACCAGCAAGTATAGCAAGAATAAGCATAACAACTATAAGCTCAACCAGAGTAAATCCTTTTACTTTTTTAATATCCTTATTCATAAAAACAATCCGCCTTTCAAAAAATATTTATTTACTTCATTATACTATTAATAACTAAAAAAGTCAACTATTTAAATTATAAATTTACATATTTTATAATCAACAATTACAAAAGAGGACTGAACATTCTTAAAATACCTGCCAGTAATTTTTTTCTTGCAGGTATTCTGTCGCAAAACTCCATATCTATTTTTCTGCATTTTTCAATAGTCTGCAAGAAATCTGCCTTAATATCGGTAATTGATGAATTTGCATACATATAGACAGCACATTCAAAATGAAGATAAAAGCTTCTGTAATCAATATTTATAGTTCCGATAACAGCTTTTTCATCATCTGAAACAAAATTTTTAGCGTGAATAAATCCTTCTGAATATTCATATATTTCCACTCCTGCGTCAATAAGTTCTTTGTAATAAGAACGTGCTATTGCGTGAGTATACCATTTATCAGGTATACCTGGAGTTACTATTTTAACATCTACGCCACTTTTTGCTGAAAGCTTTAAAGCGTGGAGCATTTCGTGGTCTGGTATAAGATATGGAGTGCATATATACAGATAATCCTTTGCATTGTTTATTATATTAAGATAAACTGTTTCCCCTGCCCTTTCATCATCAAGAGGGCTGTCGCCATATGGCATTATGTATCCATCGCTTGAAAAAATTTCATCACAATATGCGTGAGGAGAAAATTTTGTATAGTCCTCCTCTTTTTCATTTATTCCTGTTTCCCACATTTCAAGAAAAAGTAATGTAAAAGTCCATACCGCCTCGCCTTTAAGCATTATTGCAGTATCTTTCCAGTATCCAAATCTTTCAATATGATTTATATATTCATCGGCAATATTAACTCCTCCCGTAAATGCAGTATGACCGTCTATAACAACAATTTTTCTATGGTCACGGTTATTCTGAACAGATGAAAGAAATGGTCTGAAAGGATTAAAAACCATACATTTTATACCAACATTGCAAAGCTTTTTATTATACAAATCGGGAAGTATAAGCTGACTTCCCATACCATCGTATATAAGCCTTACATCTATGCCATTTTCTGCTTTTTCAATAAGTATTTCAAGAATTTCGCTCCACATTTTACCTTCATCAATTATAAAATATTCCATAAATATAAAATGCTCCGCTTTTCTTAATTCTTCTTTAAGAACTTCAAATTTTTCCTCACCCGTGCTGAAATATCTTGTCTGGGTATTTCTGTAAACAGGGGCATTACAGTATTTATGCATATACTTTGCAAGTCTTGCAGACTCGGGACTATGTTTTTCAAGCCTTTGTAATGCATTTTCATTCTGTGAAAGATGTTTTTCAGCTATTTTCTGTCTTTGGCTGAGTATTTTTTTAAGCAGTCTTATTTCTATATGAGTATTGAAATGAATATAGGCAAGTCCTGCAAATACAGGAGCAATAAGTATTGGTATAACCCAGGCTATCTTATATTCAGGACTTGATTTATTATTGTTTATTATGAAAATTACAGTAATCGCACCTATTATTGTCATAATTGCATAAACTACTGCAAACTGTTCTTTTACAGTTTTTATAAGCGATATTATCAATAAAATCTGAATAACAAGGAGCAGTATTATAATAAATTTACGGCTGAATATAAATTTTAAAAATTTTATAATCTTCTTTTTCATTATTATAAACCGCCTTTCTGCGAAAGGCACCAATCAGTCATGAAAAAGTGCTTTCGCCAAAATAATAGGTGTGATATAATGTAGTTGAGGGAAACGGTCAACTACAGAAACCGTGGAGGAGAGTGGTGGGGCT
>JAZKXQ010000278.1:0-2950 GCA_045611725.1 Oscillospiraceae bacterium | reverse complement strand
TGAGCCGCCATACCTGCTGCAGCAATAATTACTCCAAAGCCGTTCTTTTCAGCATTTTTAGAAAATTCAGCTGCTTCTTCAGGAGTACGGTGTGCAGACATTATATGCACTTCATAAGGAACATTAAATTTTTTAAGTTCACTGACAGCATTTTTTACAACGGGCAAATCACTGTCGCTGCCCATAATTACAGCTACTTTTTTAGACATCTTAGAACCTCCAAGGTATGATTTTCAAAAAATAAAAAGACTGCGGCAAAGGGTACACGCAGTCAAATTTTAACAAATCTGCATTATCATATTATAAGGGTCAAAATTATACAAATATACACTTTTCCCGAAAAATTCTGAAATCGTATATTCACTTAAAGAAAAAAGTATATTACACTGCATAGTTATCCCTCACAAAAGATGATTACAGAAATATTATACTATATTTTACAAGCAAATTCAACACTTTTATAAAAATTTTTTTAATAAATACAATAAATTAAAAAAATCAGTTACTTTCTCTGTAAACATATGGAGTATTAGAAGGTGGTTGAGTAGTTGCAGGAGGTTGCCAGTATGTTTTAGCAGTTGTCTGCTGATTAACAGGTGCTGTAGTTGTAGAAGGCGTCCAGTAAGTTTTTATAGTTGTCTGCTGATTGACAGGTGCTGTTGTTGTAGAAGGTTGCCAATATGTTTTAATAGTTGTCTGCTGATAGGAAGTCGGAACGGAAGTCTGTGCAGGAACTGTTGTCTGTGCAGGTTGCTGAGTATATGCATTTCCATTTTCATCTGTAACAGTCATTGTAACTACGGAAGACATAGTTTTTTTAAGAATTGTTACTATAAATCCATCAACATTATTTCCTGAAACAGAATATTCACTGTTTTTAGGAACGTGAACCTTTGTTATTCCCTCGTCCTTAGCCTTTATATAATAAACTTCATATGTTGATAATCCTGCTGTTATTTCGAGGTGCTGTTCACCAAAGCCATATGATTTAAGCATTTCAATATATTCTTCAAGACACATATCATTTTCATACATATAATAAGCGTGAGGAATACCAACATATCTGAAATGATATGAACGTGCAAGTATATCTGTAAGATATGCTTTATCTTCTGTATACCTTTGCACAAATCCATATTTATGAGCATTTTCATAAATCCAGGAAAACTTGTCCTTATTTTCAAGATATGAAATCTGCATATCATCTGTTACAATTTTGAAATCCACAGCGTATCCTGTATGATGTTCTGAAACACCTGCCTCATCTTTGGAATATCCTGTTGCAAGTGCCTCCTGCTGTTTTTCTTCATTTCTGTAACCTGCTGTAACAGTTACATCGTGACATAAGGATTCATCATAAAAATCAATAAGCATATTGTCAACAGCCTCAACAACATTTGTATTCAGTTTCAAATCCACATAATCAGTTACTCTGTATTTTCTTTCTGAACGATAGGTAAATGGTGAAAGTTCAGATTCAATATCAGGAAATGAGCTTTTATATGTCTTGTTTACAAGAACAAGCTCTCCTTTGCATATATCATTGTAGGACATATCAACGGCAGTATACATATTAATATCAATTTCAGGTTTCGGAGCTTGAGTTTCACCATTCTCCCCTTCAGTAACCATAGTAGTCTGTATTACTGAATAACTTTCAGAGAAAGGCTCTCCTGAATCATCATCAGTACTTGAAGTTTTCCTGCGAAAATAATCCGTTCCAAGTACAACAGCTATCAGAACAGCAAGTGTAATTGCAATTCTTGAATAACTAATCCTTCTTCCTGCCAAAATAATCCACCTCATTTTTCAGATATATAGTTATATGATATACCAAAAACTAAAAAAAGTCAACTACCAAAGAATCAATGAAAAAACTGCATAAGAATATTTTTATATTCGTTTGCTGTATCTGAAAGTTGTCTGTTTGATTTTTCAATTAATTTTATACTGGATTTTGGAATATCGACTGAATAATAAACAGGGTGATACTGAATATTTGCAAATTTTATAAAAATTTCAGGGATAAAGGCAATTCCAATATCTGAAAGGACAAAGGAAAATAATGTTTCGATGTGATTTGAATAAACTGACGTTTCGGGAGCAAAACCGAATGTGCTTATGAATTTCTCATTTATTTTTTCAACTGTATCATCATTTTTTATAAACATAAATTTCTGATTTCTGAAAACAGTTACATCAACAGGCTGAATATCATTGATACGCTGTGAATTGTTTTTTATATCATCGGCAAAAATCCTGTAGCCTGTAAGATTTCTGTTTATCAGATTTTTTTCAGATACTGCAAGATAAAGTTTATCACAAACAAGATGTTCACATTTAAAAACATTTGAATCAAATCTTCCTGTTGAAACAGCAAAGTCAACAGTTCCGTCCATAAGAAATTTTTCAAGATTTTCAGAAGTATCTTCACATATATTTATTTTTATATCATTATATTCTGATACAAACTTTGTCATACTCGGTGCAAGAAGACACGATGCCATAAAAGGATTTGTACCAATATTGAGAACACCTCTTTTAAGCTCTGAAAGTTCAGCTATCTCGCTTTTTATCAATTCATCAGCAGTAATTATTTCTCTTGCGTGTTTTATAAAAATTCGCCCTGCCTGAGTAATCTGAACAGGATTTGTAGTTCTGTCAAAAAGCTGAACTCCAAGCTGTGTTTCAAGTTTTGCAATAATCTGACTTAATGAGGGTTGAGTAATAAACAGTTTTTTTGCTGCCTTTGAAAAGCTTCTCTCCTCTGCAATTTTGAGAACATATTCTATTTGCTGTAAATTCATTATTATTCCTTGCCTTTCATATCATTTTCTATAATTTCAATAACAGTTTTCATAAAAGACTCCTTAAAACCATAATTTCTCGTATTTATATATAATACTTGACAAATCAAGAAAATATATGTATAATTTAATTAATAAATATA
>JAZKXQ010000277.1:0-2229 GCA_045611725.1 Oscillospiraceae bacterium | reverse complement strand
ATGCTTGCTGCTGGTATCGGTAATATTCACGGTAAATATCCTGAAAATTGGGAAGGTCTTAGCTTTGAAACTCTTGAAGCAGTAAAAGAAAAGGTTGGAGATATGCCACTCGTACTTCACGGTGGTACAGGTATCCCTGCTGATATGATTAAGAAGGCTATTTCACTCGGAGTTGCAAAAATCAATGTAAATACAGAATGTCAACTCGCATTTCAGGAAGCTACAAGAAAGTATATTGAAGAAGGTAAGGACCTCCAGGGTAAAGGCTTTGACCCAAGAAAACTCCTCGCTCCAGGTGCAGAAGCAATTAAGGCTACAGTAAAGGAAAAAATGGAACTTTTCGGTTCAGTAAACAAGGCTTAATAAAAAATTTTTCCGTTATAACAAAGGAAACCGTTGGAATTTTATCCGACGGTTTTTGTTATTCTATTTCAGAATAATAAAACTGGTTATATAAAAAACTTTTTATCTGGATATTTACTTAATATCAGAAAAGCAGTAAAATTATATCAGAAATTTTTTTTAAGGAGAGATTTTTTATGGCATATAAAAAAATACTTACAATTCAGGATATTTCCTGTGTCGGTCAATGTTCACTTACAGTGGCACTTCCGATTATTTCAGCTTGTGGAATTGAAACCTGTGTTCTTCCGTCGGCTGTTCTTTCAACTCATACAGCAGGTTTCAATGGATACACATTCCACGACCTTACAGAAGATATGCCCCAGATAAGCAATCACTGGAAAAATGAAGGAATTAGTTTTGATGCTGTCTATACAGGATACCTCGGAAGTAAAAAGCAGATAGAATATGTTATGGATATTTTCAAGAATAATGGTTCTGAAAACTGTATAAAAATAACAGACCCTGCAATGGCTGATAATGGTAAACTTTATCCAGGATTTGATATGGAATTTGCTTATGCTATGAGGGAACTTTGTGCAGAGGCTGATTATATAATTCCAAATATTACAGAGGCTTGTTTTCTTACTGATACAGAATATAAAACAGAATATGACAGGAAATACATTGATGATATTCTTGATAAGCTGTCAGCACTCGGCTGTAAAAATATTATTCTTACAGGAGTTTCATATAAGACAGGTAAAACAGGTATTGTGGTTTTCCAGGAAGGAATTTATTCATACTATGCACACGAAAAACTTTCAAACAGCTGTCACGGTACAGGAGATATTTATGCTTCTGCATTTACAGGAGCTTTGATAAGAGGCAAAACTGCTTTTGAATCTGCTAAGATTGCCGCAGATTATACAATGGAATGTATTAAGGCAACTGCCGAAGAAGATAATCACTGGTATGGTGCAAAGTTTGAACCTGTACTTATAAAGCTTATTAATGCATTGGCTGAATAATAATCTAATGGGGCGATTTATACAAATCGCTCTGCTTTTTTTGTTTGTCAATATGTAAAAATGTACAATGTTTTTAAAGAAATAATGTGCATTTTTACATATTGAATTTTTTTATGAAATTTTATATAATTGTAATATAATTAATAAAAAAGTTTATTTTTCTGAAATAAATTTGTGAAAACTAATTAAATCTACAAGGAGGTGAATTCCGTTGCTGAAAAAGATAAATACAAATAAGGCAGATACTGTTGAGAATTTTCAGTGACGGTTGAAAAAATGGAAGAAAAATCAGGTTATATGTATAGGGTGGTTAATGTTCTTATTACTCTTTTCTGTTTGATAAGTTGGATAAGTCTTACTATAGTTTATAATAATTGCCAACAGATTTATCAGAATAATGTGAAAGCTATTGAAGCCTTGAATACAATAAATCACGAAATAAGAAGTATTGACCAAAATGCTTTGATGGGATTTATAGGTAAGGATTCAGAAGAACGCTTGAGCATATACATATCAAATATTGATAATGGGATAGAAAATACCAAAAAAGCTATGGCTGATTATGAAAGTCTTGAAAGTGAATTATCTGCTGAAGAAGTTCAGAAGTACAGCGAATGTAAGGTTAAACTCGACAGCTATGTTTCAATTATGGGACAGCTTGTTGATGAATTTAACAATAAAAATTATCTTGAGGCACAGATGCTTTATCTTGATGAGTTTAAATCCATAAAAGAAAGTACATATGAACTTATAGATGCTACTGTGGATTTAAGTGAAACCAGTGCAGAAGATAGTGTAAACAGAGCAGGAAATATATATAAGGTTTTATGTGCAGGTTTTGTCGTTTTTGTTATAG
>JAZKXQ010000276.1:0-3249 GCA_045611725.1 Oscillospiraceae bacterium | reverse complement strand
GGTAACAATAACTCTTGAAGGTGCAAACAGTGGTTCTGTAAATCTTGATAAGTCAGATGAAAAACAGAATGGATACAGAAAAGTTGAAATTTATAACTTTGAAGACGCATCTTCAATGGATGATGATGATTTGTATACTCTTAACATAGTTGCAGAGGATATTTCTGGTAATCAGACTACAGAAACATATCAGTTTACAATAAACAGAACAGGCCCTGTATATGTTGTTGACAGCTATCTTGGAGGTTATCTCAATAATTACAATCAGGAAGCAAGAGATATTATTGTAAGAGTTTATGATATAAATGAGATTATTTCAACAAAAATTAATGTTGTAAAAGATGGAAATATTGCTACTGCTCTTAATATGGGTGCTGAATATGATGAAAGTGACGTAGTTCACGAAGATAATCTTTATATGTATGAATATACAATAAAGGCATCTAATTTTGAGGATAACGGAAACTATAATGTAATAGTTACTTCAAAGGATACAGCGTCAAACAATTCAGACAATACAGCCGTAAAACTTAGTGTTAAGCTTAATGAAACAGCTGTTGAAAATGAAAGTGCTGAAATAAGATTTACAATAGACAATATAGCACCTATTCTTACATTTGATGATATTTCATCGGACAGCAAGTATAATACTGATATGAAAACAGTATCATTCATAATGCAGGATAATGTTTCAGTACTCTCAACAAAATCTCTTGAAGTTCTTGTAAACGGAGTAAAAACAGATGTAATAAATAGCAATGATAAATGCCAGTTTAATATTTATCAGAAAGATACATTGCAGGATATTGTTATAAAATGTACTGATAATGCAGGAAATGTTACAGAAATGAGTTTTAATAATATTCTTGTAACAAGCGATAAATTCCAGCTTTACAGAAATCAGATTTTAACAATAATAGTAGTTGCATTAATTATGTGTGGCAGTGCAGGATTTGCTGTTAATTCATATAAAAAGAGAAAAAGATAATAAAAAAGGGGAAACCTATAAAAAGGTTTCCCCTTCGCTTTTTAAATTTCGTCTGATTAGAGTAAATTATTATAATTTTAGAAAGAGTCAATCATTTTTACGATGTATTTTTTCAACATTCCAAGGTCTGAAATGTCAATGTTTCCATCGTCATTTACGTCTGCAACAGTGTCTGCATAATCTGGGAGAATATTTTCCTTTATGATATGCTGGTTTATTGATGTAACATCTCTTACATCAACAGTTCCATCACAGTTTGTGTCGCCACATTTTGCTACAACATTTCCTTCGAATACATCATTTGTACAAACTACGATTATATCTTCACCAGTTGTAATATCAAAAGCCTTATATACCATATTTCCTTCTATCAGCACATCAGGTATTCTATGAGGAGTTACTATTTTTTCAGGAACCCCATTTTCATCAAACCATACTACCTGACACACGGAATTAGCATTAATGACATTTCCCTCTTCATCAAAAGCTTTTATTCCCGCTCTCTCGGTATATGTATAACCACCAATAGCATCGTTCCAAATACCAGGTGTATATATTTTTTTGCCATTTTCATCTGTTCCAGAGTAAAAAACAATATAGGCTTTACAACGTTCATTTATAACACGATTAGGCTCAGAATTAAGGATAAATTCCTTGAATTCTTCTGAAAGGTTTCCATTATCTTCATATTTTGAAAAATCTACTGGGTCTGATGGATTAGGAAATGCTGAAACACTTAATGAAGACATCGAAAAAAGAGTGCTCATTGCCAAAGTACAGGCAAACATTTTCTTTAAATTCTTTTTCATAAGAATTCCTCCTTAAAATTAAAAATCTGTATTTTTTTACAAAACTATCATTTTCTAAATAATATCACATCTCAACGTCATTGTCAATAACTACATATAAAAAATATCACTAAAAATTAAAAAGAAAGTTTGTTGAAAATGACTAAAGATTTTATACACATCACATATCACTAAATTTATTTGTTTTGTTATCTCTTTCTACTATAGTAACCTCGCAAGTTGCAAAAAGGTTGCATAAATTTAAAAAAATTTTTTAAAATATTTTTTCTGTTAAAAATTATCTGTTTTTATCTCTCTACTATATTAACCTCGCAAGTCGGAAAAAGGTTGCATAAATTTTAAAAAAATTTTTTTGGAAAAATAAAATCTCCTCTTTCATAAACTATTCTATATCCCACATTTTTTACAGTATTTTCAAGTTCTTTAAGGTGTTGTGCTGATTCTTTTCCTGTATGCAGTTTATTATTGTAAAGTGCATAAAGTTTTCTGAAACGAAATGGCGAAAGATTTGGCATAATTACATTTGCTCCTGCTTTAAGACCAAGTTCACGCCCATTCGTGTGTATAGAGCCTAATGCTGTAGTTGAGGGGATAAGTGCATTCGGAAGAATAAGTCTTGTAAGGGCTACCATTACAAGACTATCTCTTAAAGAACCTTGAGGAAATTCTGCAAAAGGTGTATCCTTATGTGGTATAAATGGCCCTATTCCAACCATATGTGGTTTAAATTCTTTGAGAAAAATAAGGTCATCTGCAAGATTTTCAATAGTCTGAAATGGTGAACCAACCATAAGACCTGCACCTGTCTGAAATCCTGTATCTTTAAGATTTTCAAGGCATTTCATTCTGTTTGAAAAACTCATTGTTTTGGGGTGAAGCTTTTTATAATGTTCTTCGGTAGCTGTTTCGTGACGGAGTAAATATCTGTCAGCACCTGCATTGAAAAGCTTTTTATAGCTTTCGGCAGTTTTTTCTCCAAGCGAGAGAGTTACTGCACAATCGGGATATTTCTTCTTGACAGCACTGATAATTCTGCACATTTTTTCATCGTCAAAAGAAATATCTTCTCCGCCCTGAAATACAAATGTTCTGAATCCAAGTTCATAACCTTCGTCACAACATTCAAGAATTTCATTTTCATCAAGTCTGTATCTTTCAAGATTTTTATTTCCGCATCTTATCCCACAGTAAATACAGTTGTTTTTGCAGAAGTTTGAAATTTCCACAAGTCCTCTGATATAAACATCAGTACCATAAATTTTTCTGCGTACTTCATCGGCTTTTCTGAAAAGATATTCATCATTTTCAGCATTTTTATTATTCAGAATTTCTATAAATTCATCTTTTGAGGCATTACTCTCCGAAAAAATTTTATCTATAATATTTTTCATAAATTTTTACAGCCTTTCTTCATCTTCTGTACGTCTTGCAAACATTCTGTATTTTACTTCA
>JAZKXQ010000275.1:0-1535 GCA_045611725.1 Oscillospiraceae bacterium | reverse complement strand
TGTTTGGTGATGCTGTGCTGAAGAATATAGCCTCTGCTATACAGCGTACATTCAGAAATACTGATATTATAGGCAGAATAGGCGGAGATGAATTTATAGTCTTTATGCGTGGCACAGGTCTTGATAACGCAAAGAAAAAGGCAGAGGAATTATGTCATTCAATCCAGAGAAGTTATAGTGGAAATGAAAAAATTGTTGATGTAAGCTGTAGTATAGGTATAGCGTGTTCAAAATCTGATGGTAATGATTATGAAACTCTGTTTGAAAAAGCCGATACAGCAATGTATTCATCAAAGAAAAATGGTAAAAATCAGTATACTGTATATTCTGAAAATATGCAGAAATCAAATCACGAGCTTACAAGAGAAGATTCAGGTGCAGTTCATAATATACCAAATAAAATGTTTGATATTAATCTTATATCATTTGCATTGAGTCTGATGTCTAATTCAAAGGATATTGACAGTTCGATAAATATTCTGCTTGAAAGAACTGCAAATAAATTTGGTCTGTCAGATATAATTCTCTTTGAATGTGATGATTGTGGCGACATATTCGCATCAAACAAATGGTGCGAAAAAGATGATTTAAATGTAATAAATGCATTTAATCAGGAGGTTTACAGTAAATTAAAATTTGATGACAGGGGATTATTCTGCGTTAATGACTGTAAGGAGTTTTCTGAAAATTCTGCTGATTATGATGTTGCTGTATGTTGTAAGTATTTTAAATCAATACTTGCAGTAAGATTTGAGGATAACGCAGTACTGAAAGTATTCCTTGTATTTGGCGATAAAAATAGTGTAAAAAAATGGACTGATACTGAAAAAAATACTTTTTATGAGCTTTCAAGAATTATATCAGTATTCACAGCACTCCGTGATGAAAGAAGAAAAGATAAGGAAAAAATAGCACTTCTGAAAACTACAGACGCTCTGACAGGACTTTATAATTTTGAGGCATTCAAGATAAAAGCAGAAGAAACCATAGTAAAAAGTCGTCCGGATAAATCCTGTGCTTTGTTTTATATGGATATAAATGGATTTACTTATGTGAATGATAATTTCGGATATACTGCAGGAGATAAAATCCTTTGTGAATATGCCCAGTGTATGAAGGAAGTTATAAAATTCAGTAAAGGTGGCTGTGCTTGTCGTGTATATTCTGATTTTTTCCTCGTTATGATTTCAGGAGATTCCAGAAGCGATGTTATGATGCTTATTAAAAATGGAAATGACCGTTTTGCTGAACTCCAGAGAAAAAGTTATCCTGCCGGAAATATAGTTGTTTCAACAGGGATTTACTTCATAAACAATGATTTTTCCGATATTACGATAGCTATTGACAATGCAGACCTTGCAAGAAAGAAAACAAAGCGTACAAATCAGAATACATATGAAATATATACTGCCGATTTAAGACTTTCAAGGAGCAATGAACTTTCAATAATAGGTGAGCTTTACAGAGCTATGGAAAAAGGTAAAATAGAGCTTTTCCTACAGCCAAAATTTGCACTTGATACAAGAAAAGTTATT
>JAZKXQ010000274.1:0-2639 GCA_045611725.1 Oscillospiraceae bacterium | reverse complement strand
GATAATTGTGTTATAGGTTCTGAAGCCATTGTAGGAGAAAATACAACTGTAAAAAATAATTCATCAGTATGGAATTATAAAAACACAGGCAATAGTAAAACGATAAATTTCCCTGTAAGGTATGGTCATTCTTCAGAGCTTACTTTTGATGAAAATGGCATAAATGGGGAAACAAACGCAGTATTTACTGCACATACAGCCATTTCAGCAGGTATGACAGCAGGAAAAAAAGGTAAATCATATGTTATAGGCTATTCAGGTAAAAATAACAGCTCATATTCAATGGCTCTTGCAGTTGCCTCTGGAATTATGTCTTCCGGAGGGAATGTATGGAATATAGGAGATTGTCTGAAATGCGAATTTGATTATGCAGTAAAAAATCTTGAAGCAGATATGGGAATATACATTGAATCCGACAATATAACAAAGCTTATTATATGTAGTAAAAATGCTATGCCTCTTACTTCTGAACAGGAAAATAATTTTGAATACTCTCTCAATCATCATATTTACAGCCACTGTCTTTATAATGAAACAGGTAATATGAACGATGCTTCGATATATAAAAAACTGTATGCTGAAAAGCTTACTGAAATAATCCCGAAAAAGCTGAATTGTGATATATCAGTGAATACTTCCGACAGAAGAATCTCCGAGCTTTGTCGTACAATTCTGAAAGATGTCCAGATGTATAAAAACAGTTTCAGTTCGCTTGTATTCCATATTTCTTCAGATAGCAGAAAAATTTCGGCTTATTCAGAACTTTCGGGATTTGTTTTTTATGAAAGACTGATTATGATTTGCTGTCTGGATTTATTCAAAAAAGGCTTTGATATTACACTTCCTTATGGAATCACAAACAGCATTGAAAATATCGCACATAAATATGGCAGAACTGTTTACAGATATTCAGAAAGACAGGGTATTTCTGAAAAATTCCAGTCCCCTCCCGATTTTATTAATGATGCATTTATGCTTATGATTTATATTCTTAAAATATTATCAGAAAGAAATATATCTCTTGCAGAAGCAGAAAGTGAACTTCCACGCTATGAAATATCCTCAAAATTCATAAGTATCGAAAAATCTCCCGAAAAAATCATTAAAAAATTATGTGGAAAATCATTTCTTCCATCTGATGGAACTGTAATAAATTCTGAAAAAGGAAATGTTTCAATAAAAATGTCACGTTCAGGAAAAAGTATGATGATTTGTGCTGAATCCTCAAACTATGAATTTGCCCGTGAACTCTGCGATTTTGTTGAAAAAACTGTAAATGAAAATGACATTATTTAAAGTCAGAGTTTTAATTTTACTTGACATAAAGACATTATTGGCATATAATAAGTAATGTATAAATGTTCGTTTCGTTCTTTTATCTTTAATCACAATTCGCTGAAAAGCTCCCACCTCTGAATAAAACAAAGGTGGGAGATGAATTGCGAAAATAAATACATAAATTTATTATAATTGTCAGGCGTATGATTTACCTTTGCTATATGAAATATTCTCTGCTTCAGATTATCCAATATATATAGTAAATACAGGTTTTTAATGATTCGCTGAATTAATTTTGGAAAAGAGGTATTAAATGAGTAATAATGAATTAAAAAAACCAAATGGCTTTACAGATAAGCCATACCAGAAAAAATATTATTCAAATAACGGAAATTACCGTCAGAATAATGTATACCAGCATATTTCAGGATTTAATAAAAACAAAAAAGAAAACAGAAAAACTCCATTGAGAATAATTCCTCTCGGAGGTCTTAATGAAATCGGAAAAAATATGACTGTTTTTGAATGTTCAAATGATATATTTATCGTTGATTGTGGACTTGCTTTTCCTGATGCTGAAATGTTCGGAGTAGATATAGTAATCCCTGATTTCACATATCTTGAAAGAAACAGGGAAAAAATAAGAGGGGTTGTGCTTACTCACGGACACGAAGACCATATCGGAGCTCTTACTTATCTTCTTCAGAAAATAAATGTCCCTGTATATGGTACAAAACTTACTCTTGCACTCGTTGAAAATAAGCTTAAAGAGCACAATATAACTGCAAGACTTAATATTATTGCTCCTAAAAAGACTGTTAAAATGGGCTGTATGGCTGTTGAATTTATAAAAGTAAACCATTCAATACCAGATGCTGTAGGAATGGCAATCCATACTCCAGCAGGTGTTGTTATTCATACAGGCGACTTTAAGGTTGACTATACACCTATTGACGGAAACTGTATCGACCTTGCACGTTTCGGAGAACTCGGTTCAAAGGGAGTACTCGCCCTTATGGCTGATTCAACTAATGCAGAACGTCCAGGGCATACCCAGACAGAGAAAAAAGTAGGCGATTCCTTTGATTCCCTTTTCTCAAAAGCTGAGGGAAAACGTATAATAATAGCTACTTTTTCTTCAAATATTCACCGTGTTCAGCAGATTATAAACTGTGCCCAGAAATACGGAAGAAAAATTGCTCTCTTTGGCAGAAGTATGATAAATGTAATGAATACAGCAATTGAGCTTGGCTATCTTACCGTTCCAAAGGGAATAATAATTGACATTGATATGATGTCAAGATATGAAAATGAAAAAATAGTTCTTATTACTACAGGTAGTCAGGGAGAACCTATGTCAG
>JAZKXQ010000273.1:0-6683 GCA_045611725.1 Oscillospiraceae bacterium | reverse complement strand
TTTATAATTTTATTCAAGTTCTATTCTTACAGGAGCTGTTAAATAGTCACTTTCTTCGATAATTCCGTCAGTGCAGTTTTTAGCCACAACATATTCAATAGAATTGTTAGCAACTGCCCTGTAATAAACATATGCGTCATCGTCTGTTTTTTCTATTGTACATATAAGCTTTTTAACATCTGTAACAGGCAATTTATTTGTAACTGCTTCTGGATATGAAGTATAGTAAAGTTCAAAAGTATTTTCATCTGCTGAAATAAATTCAATCCATTTTTCTTTTGAAATCTTCTTGTCAGATGTATGAATAAATCTGTTTTTCTTATTATATCCTATATAATAATCAAAAGGTTCTTTTGCCAGTCTCTTATCAAAAACCTTAATTTTTCCACCTGTTCTTGTAAGTACAAGACCATAGGCTACACCCGTTTTACAGTTAGGATTTTCAATGCTTTCAACATTGTAATCAGGATTTACTGCTAATATCTGTTCATTTGCTTTTTCTGTTCCAAGAGGATAGAAAATTTTAAAATGTTCATTAGGGTCTATATCCTCAACATTGGTTATCTTTTTAAGTTCTTCTATTTCCATTCCAATATATTTATTGAAAAGTTCCTCAACTATAACGCTTCGGCTTGAATTACCTGCAAGGAATATATTAACAACGAATTTATCAATGTTTTCCTCTTTGATAAATCTTGACGCATTTTTTCTCAGACATTCAAAAAAGTTTCTTACACCCTTTTCGATACGTTCCTTAAGCATTTTTTTAAGCTTATTTGTATCAACTATAATTTCAAGGGTAGTTATCTGTTTTGCATCACAATTATACAAATCAGGTTTCAGCTTGTAAACTCCATCATTTTTCTCGATTTCTTCCAATTCATTTTCAAATTCTTCTGTATTTCCCTCCCAAATCCAGCGAAGTTTTTCTGAAAGTTTCCTTATATTAAACGAACTCTCATCAGAAGGCTTTTTCATACCATTTCTTGTATCTGAACATATCAAAAGTTCACAACCTGCCATTTTTTCGCAGTCAACAGGAAGATTAATAGGTATATTATTCTTTTTCATTTCTTCAATGTTGTCACACCATACTGAATAAGCAATCATTTCAAGAAGATTTTCTCCACCAAGAGTTTTATCTCCCTCATCATCATAATAAGTTATGGCATAATCATAACGTCTTGAATCTGATTCTTCCCAGAAACCAAAATCGAAATCAGCAGTACCTCCGCCAAAATCAAATATCCCATAGAATACTTTTTCATCGTCCTCAGGTTCAAATCCGAACTGAGTAAGAGCTGTTACTGCATAAGCTGCTGATTCATTTGTTTCAGCTGTTATTTTAAATGTTTTCATTACTTCTTCATTATTCAGCAATGTTTCAGGCAATGATTTTTTAAGACCTTTTTCAAAGCTGTTTTTAAGTCTTTCCCTTATATCGCTTTCAAAGGTTACAGGCATTGATAATATGTAGTTAAGATAAATTCCACGGTACATATTATTTATATACAAACCAATATAATAAGCATAAACCTCGATAAAATCTATATCTGAAAGTTCACTGCTGTCACCAAGCTGACCATAAGGCTTTACAGAAATATTACAGCCTTTCTTATCACAGCAATTCATATTTTTAGATTGTGAGGCATATTGTTTAAGTCCCATTACAAACGATTTAAAATCCTTGTTACTGCTTTCCTTAAATTTTTCATTTGCATTATGAGAAACCTCCATATGATTATTAGATGTTTCAGGTCTTCCATCTTTTTCATCATACATATTGAAAAACTCTTCTATATCAATAAGTTCAATCACAGTAGGATTTTCAAACTGGTCAGAACTTATATTTCTTGTTAAATCACCATAACCTATTCTTATAGGTTCAATTCTGCTTGTTTCATCAAGAATAACAGCAACTGTACTTTTTGTACCAAAATCTATTGCAACAACGCTGTTTTTATTTATATCTGCAACAGGATTTCTTGCATACAAGCTTTTTTCATATCCTTCAAGTTTTACACATTCTGTAACAGAATTTTCATTTTTATTGTACTCATCTTTCCACAGTTCCCAATGTCCACGGTTGCTGTCATAAAGATACTGTTCATCATAAGGAGTAAGTCCACATCTTAAAGCATCGCAGTTTATCAGTCTTTCAACAATTTCATTCATTTTTCCACTTCCTAAACTTTTTTCAGGCTGAACCTTTTTTTCTTCTGTTTTTATAATTTTGGAATCTTTTTCTGAAAGATATTTTAAAATCGTTGCATCATCAGCAAATTCCAGTAAATCAGCAGTTTCTTCAATGCTTGTTATAATTTTCTTTTCATACAATTCACTTATAAGAGTTAAAAAATCTGTATATTCTTCAGGCATCCAATCAAATGTCAATTTATATTCAATTAACAAATTCAAAAGGCTCATAGTATACACAGGAATTACAGTAGCACGACTATATGTGATTGGATACATATAATAATTTTGTGTATCAAGTATTCCAAATAATCCAAAATTCCCAGCAATTACTATATATGATGAGAAAACATCAATGTTATCACAAATTTCCATTGCTTCTTCATATGATGGTATTCTTCCTTCATATTTATCAACATTTAAATTAAAATGAGATTTATCAAAAACATATCCACCAAAGACATTTTCATCTTCTTCGTCTTTAAATTCCATTAAAAAACTATAATCAATGCTATAATAAAGATTTTTATTTTCAATTTTTATCCACTTTTCATTAGAAAAAATTTTTTCAATAGACGCTTCAAGACTTTGTGTATTACGTATAAAGCTTTTTTTCCAAATTCCTATAGTTTCACGAGTCCATTGATGTAAATTTGATGAAAGTCCAAATAAAATATCCATAATAAAATCCCTTTCCTGTTATCAGCAGATTTCCATTCTTTCAGTTCCTCTGACTGATGTTTTTTTATCTTCTTCAAAAATTTTTCTTTCCGATGTCTTTATCTTCTTATCAAGCATTAAAATAATTTCAGATGCTGTTAAATTATCCTTACAGCCAAGATACTGTTTAATTATTTCATAACTTTTTATACCATTAAGACACTGGTATGCAAATGCATAATCTTCCGGACTTAACT
The DNA here is from genome assembly GCA_045611725.1 of Oscillospiraceae bacterium. GTDB lineage: Bacteria > Bacillota > Clostridia > Oscillospirales > Ruminococcaceae > UBA5884. The sequence goes on along the minus strand of JAZKXQ010000273.1, from coordinate 3,570 downwards.
TCATACCGGATAAAATATATCCGGCATAAAGTTTAAAAATTTCCTTTGAGGGAATTTCCCTGCCATCGCAACCTGAATTAATCTGATTGCTTATATTTATTGTATTCCTTGGATAATTAACTATCTTATCAAAAGTATTCGGAATATTTTTAAGTTCAGCACCTTCATTATGAATATATCTGAACAATTCAAAATTACCCTTTTCATATTCCTGTTCAATAACAATTTCGGTATCAGTACAATTATCTTTTCGGGTTTCGCATACTTTTAAATTTGCATATACAATTCCGTCAAGAATTTCCATCTCAACAGAATTTTCAAGAAATAATATCTTGCCATTATATTTTAATATTCCTGCTGATACAAATATCTTTTCACCATCTGTCTGAACATCAAAACCATTTATTATTCCATCTGAATAGCCATAAAATATAGTTTCAGCAAAGTTTACAGGATAATCCCTCAAAGCATTAAGCATCTTGATATTCAGCAATTTTCCCTTTTCAAAATCAGGATATGTATTCATATTTTTCTACCTCTTAACAATTTCCATCAAAAAATGTTTTCTGGAAAACATCTGTTTCAAAAGAATAAAATTCAACTTTACCTGTAAGATATTCGCCCTCGTTGCTTATTTTCAATGGAAGAACATTAAATCCCCAGTCATTTTTATTAACATATATTATTGCATATGTTCTGCCCTCTTTAAGCACATCAAGATACTCCTGATTAACCAATCCATTGGTAAGCTTTTCAATCTCATTAACTTTTATATTACAATATTCAATATCTTTGCAATAAAAACGGCAAAGCTTATCATCTTTTTCATCAGGCGTTGAAAGATACATCTCTATTTCAGTGGCATTGCTTGTAATTCGCTTATACTCAGGTTTCTGAGTCCAGCCTTTACTCCTGTTAATTACAAGCTTATTCTGATTATCAGATTTTACATAAACATCAACAGGAATATTTTCAGTTTCATTTTCAAGGCAAACCTCCATATCGGAGCAATGTAATGAATGAAGATATTTTATAGCACCTTTGATACATATAAGCTTGAGATTTTCAGGCTTTTCATTTGTAGAATGATTAATTCTTATCTTCTTACCCGGCAAAAATTCTTTAAGGGAATTTTTAAAAATATCAATATTAGCAGACTGTCCTGAAAGCTTAATGGTATTGTACTTATTAAGTGTACCATCATTATAAAGCTTGTTGAGGAATTTATGAATAAGATAATAAATATCCCCTTGCATCAACCAGCTTATTTCCTTGGCATTGAACATAATATCCGGATATGTTTCATAATTCAGGTTTCCATTTTTATACACAGAAATTCTCCAGTTTGGAACAGGATTTACATACAAGTCTGTATCTTTATCACTTTCTTCACTGCATATTGTATATCTTGAAATAGTGTTAAACTGATAGAATTGTTTCTTCATCTTATCTGCAAGATTCCACATAAAATAGAAGTTGTTTTTAACTCTTTCATATATATCTCCTGCTTCAGTTTCATAATTTCTGAATTTGGTAGGTATAACAGCTTCATACTTTTCATATTCTTGTTCCAGCTTTTCATATACTGATTTATATCTTAAAGCAGTTTTTTCATCAGTATCAGCTTGACCATTATTTTCAATATGAGATATTATCTTATCAATATTCATATCTATAACATCTTCTATTGAAAGTCTTTTGCCGTTTTTAGCTTCTTCATTTGTATAATAATGAGCATAAACAACCTTCATATACTGCATAATTCTGTATGTAAGATTGTTTCCACCAAAATTAAAATCTCCATTGATATACTCAGTTTTTATTCTTAAATCCACAACATCATCATCTTTTGAAATATCATATTCACAAGATGCAAGGTCAGAAGTTCCACCACCACAGTCAATTACAAGAGCTTTTTTGTTTATGTCATTATCAAGATTTTTTATTTCATTGTCGATAATATCGTAAAGAACAGCAATTCCTTCATCAATAGCATTTTCAGTTTCAAGAACATAACCACATTCTTCAAGAATGTTCTTAAATACAACAAGGAATTTTGATTTCAGTTTAATTGGTGCTGAAATATGAACATTGCAGAATTTGCATTTAAACTGCTGTTCAGCCTCTTTTATTATATAAAGAATACACTCTTTAATAATATCACGCTTTAAAACTTCGGCAATATTTCCATTGCTGTCATTAATCTTAACAGTATTTTCGCAATCTGTAACCCAACGTTTTATCTCCATAAAGCAACTTGCTGAAGGACAGTAATTTTCCTCTTTAAGTTTATTGAATGCAGAATATCCGAAAATATATTTTATATTCTCTTTATCTGAACAGTCTTCCACATAAACCATTGTAGGAATAATTGATACAAAATCATTAGTATTTTCATCTGTATTAAATGTAACAATATTTTCCTGCTCAAGTTTTACATTATTATTGTTAATTGCACTGTTGCAAAGATTTGAAATATAATCGCTGTTTAACCAGCAACCTGCTGTTGTATTTGAAGTTCCGAAATCTATACAAAGAAAAGCATCTGTTTTCTGAACCTCGTGTATATTTATCTTTATATCTTTCTCACATACATTATTGTTGTAATTGAATACAAGCTTAAAACTTGAATTATTTACATCATTAAATGTAAGCATCGAACTTTTAGCTGTAAGATAATATAAAATCTCATCTTTTTCCTTAACTGATTGAATAACAAAAAATCCACATTCATTCCTGTTATTGTCGATAACCATAACAGACATCATTTTAACATAAAATTCTGCTGACTTATCAATAAGTATTCTATACTTATCTTTTATTGTAATATCCTGTCCAAGATATACATCAATCTGCATTGGTATCTGAATAAGCTTTTCATTTATCTGCTTATTTTCAGTTTCTGTATTCTGAGCATTACCATCATATAAAACTTTCAAATCGGATTTGTTTGATTTTGTTCCTAATAATTGAGCATCAATTTTTCTTCCTAATCCTTCAAATTTTCCCACTTCTCCCAAAAGAATACCCATAATAAAAATCCTCCTAAAATTAAATTATTAACATTTTGCCAATTTCTGCTGTACAATCAATCCCGATAACATATGGGTGATATTTAAAAATATACTCATATTTATAATTAATGGGAAGAAAAAATCTGACTATAAAGTCAAATTTATTTTTAATTTCCATATTTTCTTCAGAATCACAATAAAGAAACAATTTTTCGTTTTCCTCAAATACAACTGTTTTTTCATTGCAATAATAAAAAACTTCTTTAAATTTTTCTATACTTACACCATTTTGAAAAACATTATATATCTGTTTTAATAAATATCTCTGATAAGTATAGCTGAACATTTTAAAACTGCTTTTTATTTTTTCTCCATAAAATTCATTCTGTATATCTTTTTCAATACATCGGTATTTTATTTCAGCTACATTAAATCCAGATAACAAGTCCACATTAGAAATATAATGCATAAACAAATCAATGACAAGTTTATGCATTTCCTCTGATAATATTTTATTATCTGAATTTACAATACCATCAAAAATTTCCTTCAATCT
>JAZKXQ010000272.1:0-3846 GCA_045611725.1 Oscillospiraceae bacterium | reverse complement strand
AATAAATATCTTGAAAAAATTATTAGTAAGAAGAATTATAGCCAGATATTCAAAATGAGAAACCATAAGGGTCAACCAGCGTGGATTTACATTAACTGTAAGTATATTGGCGAGAGCAAGGACGGAATAGTTTCTCTTTGTACTTGCAGTGATATTACAAGAGAAAAAATGAAGGAAAATGAACTTGATATTATCGGAAGAAAACTTGAAACAACCTTAAGTCTTGAAAATATAAACAGCTGGGAATGGGATTTTGAAAGAAATACATTGATACTTATTGATACAACGGATATAGGTGGTAAAGGTCAGAAATTTATTTACAATTTCCCGGAATGTTATTGCAATACAGAAGAAAATAAGAAAATGGTTGAATATTTTGTAAAAATGGTAAAAGTAGATAATGGACAAGAAATTAAGTTTGAATTTCCAATAAAATTTAAAGGAAATGAAACAGTATGGCTCAGAATACTTGGTAATACTATTTATGACGAAAACGGAAAACCTGTTCGTGTAGTAGGTTCTTATAAAAATATAACAGAAAAAGTTAAAAAGAGAGTTCTTGAAAATCAGAATGTAAAAATGCTTGAATTTATAAAACAAGTTTCAGTATTTGATTTTTCAGTAAATCTCACACAGCAGATAGTTCACAATACCTCACGTCTTGAAAGATGGAGAGAAATAACAGGTTGTCAGAGTAATAAATATGAGGAAATTATAAGTTTTATTTCCGAAACTTTTATTGTTGAAGAATACAGAGAAAAATATATAAATTTTGCAAACAGGGACAGACTTCTTTCTTGTTTTGATGGAGAGCTTTATACTGAAAGTATAGATTATCAGGTCAGGAATAAAGGAAAGATTTTATGGAGAAGAAATACTGCTTATCTTACAAATATTGATGATACAGATGATGTATACTTGTTTATGTTTATACTTAATGGAAATAATTAAAAAACAGCCTCGTATTCTTATAGGAATATGAGGCTGAATTATTGATAAACTATTGACATATTCTCTTATAAAAGATATAATTAATTAATAAATAATTCATTTGAAATGGTGGTATTTTTATGAAAAAAGCATACTTTTTATTTAATCCCCTTTCGGGAAAACAAACAGGGCGTGACACTCTTAAATATAATCTTATAAATATTCTTGACAAGATGACTAAGGCTGGATATGAAGTTACAATAAGACCTACACAAAACAGACTTGACGCCTGTGAAATTTCAAAAAAAATATGCAGTTCAGAAGAATACAGCCTTATAGCCTGTTCCGGTGGTGACGGTACATTAAATGAAGTTATTCAGGGAATTATGGATTCTGGTAAAAAAGTTCCTGTTATGTATATGCCTACAGGTACTACAAACGATTTTGCAACAAGTCTTGGTATATCAAAAAATCCCGATAAAGCTTCTGAATGTATAAAGGCAGGAAATATATTCAGTTGTGATATATGTAGTTTTAATCAGCGTTATTTTACATATGTTGCAGCATTCGGAGCATTTACAGATGTAGTTTATGAAACTCCTCAGCAATATAAAAATATGATAGGGCATACAGCTTATGTTCTTGAGGGAATGAAAAAAATAAATTCTCTTGATAATTCATACCATCTTAAACTGACATATAATAACGGTCAGATAATTGAAGATAACTTTATGGTGGGAATGATTACCAATTCAACATCTGTCGGAGGTCTTATTTCCACATCTTCTACTGTTTTACTGAATGACGGACTTTTTGAAGTAACACTTATTAAAAAACCTCCTACAATAATTGAATTTCAGAATATTCTTACAGCTCTTTTAAGTAAAAAACAGAATATTGAAGATTGTGAATCTAAATATCTCGTGTCGATAAAAACAAATGAGCTTAAAATCGAATCCAAAGACCAGTTGCAATGGACTCTTGATGGAGAATTTGGAGGAATTGAAAATAATATAACTATAAAAAATTGTCATAAGGCTATTGATTTTTTCATTAATACTGATTTGATGTCTTAAAAACAAAGGTGGCGAATTTGCTATGCAAATTCCCCACTCCTCACTTAAATATCATCATCTTCTGGATTTTCATCATTTTTTGAACGATATTCAGGACAAAAACCATTAAGACACATATGATTTCTGTGACTGTCTATATCATCACCTTCTTCATAATGTATACAATCCTGACAATTTTCTTCAATAAGCTGAGTAAGTCTTTCATCATATTCTTCCTTTGAAAGAACAAAAAGCGTATCTGTTTCAAATGATTTATAATTTGCAAAATTAATGCATACAGGAGTGTATTCTATAAATTCATCTATTACAAATGGGTATACACAATCGTGACAGCCTATTCTCATAAGCTTTACATATCTGTCCATATTGTCATTTATAAATTCCAGTATGTCATCAATATCCTGAACACCGTCAGGCAACATATATATTTCGTGTTCTTCCCTTAAAACCAATACTTCAAGCTGTTCCATAAAAAATTTCTCCTTTCATAAGCAAAATTTATGCTTTATATAATTATAGCATATTTTATATTTTTTGTCTATAAATAAAGAAGTAAATTACTAAGAATTACTACATCATTTACATTCATATCTGAACTATGTTCAGATAATCCGAGAATGTATTTTTTTAATTCTTTCAAATCTCTGATGTCAACAATTTCATCATTGTTAATGTCATATTTATCATTTTGAATTTCTGAATTTTCAGCACTATAAACTGATTTATACATTATTTCAGCCCACGTTTTACGCATAAAAGCATAACCTTCATCATTCGGGTGAACTCCATCTGCACTGAGATATTCAGGATTTTCTTTAAGTAAAGTATAAAAGTCAGGCCCTTTTACGACTTCTGGGTATGTTTCATAAATCTTGTCAATCATTGCATTATAATCATCAAGATATGTACTGATTCCTGTTTCCAGTGAATATGGTATTTTGGGTACTACAGGAATTTTGCCTCTTTCAAGAACTTCCTCAACCATAAATGCAGTATTTTCATAATATTTTTCGGCACCTGTCTGATTGCCCCAGCTGTCATTTGTACCATATGCAATACTTACATATTTTCCAGGGAACATATCAAGCCATTTTTCAATATTTTCAGCTCCGTGACTGCTCTTTATACCACCGATACCACCATTTTCCTGAACAGGAAAATATCTGCTGTCAATCTGATTTACAAATTCAGCAAAGCCTGTACCATAACAATTCATCATTCCACAAGCTGTTATTGAATCTCCATAAAAAATCCAGCTGTCAGAAATTCCGTCTGAAACGTTATGAATATCCATATTTATGCCTACTGAACCACTTTCTTTTCCATCAACACCTGTTATGTTTATTCTTATCCAGTTATATCCTTTCATATCAACTGTATGTTGTCTTGAATGACAGGTATTTCCCGTTACTGTTTCAATAACTTCCCAGTTATCTTCGGGATATGTTCCACCCTCTGCTGAATTTACTTCAATTGTATAATCAGTTGGCATAGCGTTTGTATTATTGTAATATTCTCCGACTGTGCTGTCATATGCAGAGCTTGTATTATACCATACAGCAATTACTTTTTCACGCTGTTCCTCAGGGATTGAAGAAAGGTCATATGCAAGATATGTAGGGGCAGTTCCAAACCAGAAAGAATAATAATATGCATCGTTTGCAGCGTATGCTGTACTTTCTCCAGTTCCTGCGTAAGCCGGACAATCACGGCTTATAACAGGATTTGCTGTTATTTCTGCTGATACATTTAAAACAGGCGTAACAGATAAAATTGATAATGCTGAAACAAAAGAAACAGATTTTTTAAATAATGAATATTTCATAAAAAATATATCCCT
>JAZKXQ010000271.1:0-4659 GCA_045611725.1 Oscillospiraceae bacterium | reverse complement strand
GGTGCAAAATCTGTGCATATGCGCTCAGCCTGTCCGCCTATAATGTATGGCTGTAAATTCCTTAACTTCTCAAGCAGTAAATCAGAGCTTGAACTCATTGCAAGAAAAATTATCCACGAGTTTGAGGGCGAGGAAGGTATTAAATATATTTCTGAATACAGTGATATAAATACTGAAAGAGGCAAACGTCTTAACGATGAAATATGTAAACGTCTTAAATTAAGCTCACTTGGTTTTCAGTCGCTTGAGGGTACTATAAAGGCTATTGGAAAACCTGAATGTAAGCTTTGTACTTACTGTTGGAGTGGAAAAGAATAATAATTTAGCATATCGGCTTGAAAAACATATTTAAACAAAATTTTCGAGCCAATAAATCATAAAATCTATTTAACTTTGTAACGAACTAAAGTCTTTTGCCAAGCTTTTCTTCAGAAAAGCGAGGAGTGGTAGAGAACAATTATAAAAAATATCATTTTTGGAGGATATAATGAAAAGTTTTTCAGAAAGTTATAAAGAAGCAGGCGTTGACGTAACTGCCGGATATAAAGCAGTTGAACTGATGAAAGCTCACGTTGCAAAGACTATGACAAGTAATGTTCTTTCTGGTCTTGGTGGTTTCGGAGGTCTTATAGAACTTGATACAACAGGTATTTCAAAGCCTGTACTTGTATCGGGAACTGACGGCGTTGGTACAAAGCTTAAAATTGCCTTCCTTATGGATAAGCACGATACAGTTGGTATTGACTGTGTTGCTATGTGTGTTAACGATGTAATATGCTGTGGTGCAAAGCCGTTGTTTTTCCTTGACTATATTGCAGTAGGCAAGAATTATCCTGAAAAGGTTGCTCAGATTGTTTCTGGTATTGCAGAGGGCTGTATTCAGTCGGGAGCTGCTCTTATAGGTGGCGAAACTGCTGAAATGCCTGGATTTTATCCTGTTGATGAATATGACCTTGCAGGTTTCTCTGTTGGTGTTGTTGATAAGGATAAGATTTTAAAGCCAGATGAACAGAAAGCCGGAGATGTTATGATTGCCATTAAATCAAGTGGTGTTCATTCAAATGGTTTTTCACTCGTAAGAAAAGTATTTGAAGTTAATAAGGAAAATCTTTCAAAATACTATGACGAACTCGGAATGACTCTCGGCGAATCACTTCTCACACCTACAAAGATTTATGTAAAGGCTGTTCAGTCATTGCTTGATGCAGTTAAGGTTAAATCTATTTCCCATATTACAGGTGGTGGATTCTATGAAAATATTCCACGTTCACTTCCACAGGGAATTTCTGCAAAAATTGAAAGAAGTGCTGTACAGGTTCTTCCAATCTTTGAACTTATCGCAAAAACAGGAAATATCCCAGAAAGAGATATGTTCAACACATTCAATATGGGTGTTGGTATGACTGTAGTTGTTGATAAAAATGATGTTGACAAGGCTCTTGAAGCTATCAAGGCTTCAGGTGAAGAAGCTTATGTTCTTGGTGAACTTGTTGACAGTGAAGAGGGCGTAATTATCTGCTAATAATCAGTATTTCTGCTGTATCAGTTTTCTGATACGGCAGAATACAGCTATAAAAGGTGAATAATATGGAAATAAAAGACTTTACTCTTAATGAAGAAAACAGCTGGAAAGCATTTGAAACTGATATTGATATATGGGGCGAAAAAGTTTCAATACTTATTGATATTGATGATATGCCTGTGAATGAAGATTCACTTAAATTTTTTCTTCCTGAAATGAACAGAAAAATTCAGTTTATTGAAAGTCATAAAAATGAAATTTATAAAGCTATGCTTGATGATGGTATGCTTGAATGTGCAGAAGACTGGGCTTCATCAGCTGAAGAAGATGAAGACGAGGAAGAATGTTACATAATGGAAGACGGACAGAAGGTTTATCTGCCTATTTCTGAAGAAGATTTCTTTAAAAGTTTACATCTTGATGGCATAAATATCAATTTGTCAAAAAATGATGATATAAAATCATTTGCTGATATGTTTTTCCATTGCGACCCTGATTATTTTGCATATCATTCAATAGAAGTTTTTGTCGATGAAGATGACAATATAGAATGTAACGGATTAGCCGGATAATATGGTGAAAAAATTATGAAAAATATAGTAGTTCTTGTATCGGGTGGAGGTACTAATTTACAGGCTCTTATCGATGCAGAGAAAAATGGAATTATAAAAAATGGTAAAATAACCTGCGTTATATCATCAAAAAAAGATGCTTATGCTTTGGAAAGAGCTAAAAATAATAATATAAAAACTATAGTTCTTCCAAGAAGTGAATATTCTGATACTGTTGCATACAGCAAGGATATTTTAAAGACTCTTGATGATGAAAAAGCAGACCTTGTTGTCCTTGCAGGATTTATGACTATCCTTGATGAGATGGTAACAAAGGCATATCCTTTTAAAATTATAAATGTTCACCCTGCACTTATACCATCATTTTGCGGTGTTGGTTATTATGGACTTAAAGTTCATGAAAAAGCCCTTGAATATGGCGTTAAGGTAAGTGGTGCTACTGTTCATTTTGTAAATGAAGAAGCTGATGCAGGTGCTATAATTTTACAGGGTTGTGTTAATGTTGAAAATGATGATACACCTGAAATTCTTCAGAGAAGAATTATGGAAAATGTTGAATGGAAACTGCTTCCAGAGGCTGTATCTCTTTTCTGTCAGGATAAAATAGAAATAAAAGACAATAAGGCATATATAAAAAAGTAATTCGGAGGAAAATATGAAAAAAATATCAATATATGAAGAACTTGAAAAAATTTCATATCCGGGACGTGGAATAGTTCTCGGTAAGTCAGAAAACGGAAAATATGCAGTTTCTGCATACTTTATAATGGGTAGAAGTGAAAACAGCCGTAATAGAGTTTTTGTTGAGGACGGCAATGGTATTCGTACTCAGGCTTTTGACCCTTCAAAGCTTACTGACCCACATCTTATTATTTATGCTCCTGTAAGAGTTCTTGGAAATAAGACTATTGTTACAAATGGTGACCAGACAGATACTATTTATGACCTTATGAATGATGGTAAAACTTTTGAACAGTCACTCCTTACAAGAGAATTTGAAGATGACGCTCCGAATTATACTCCTCGTATCAGTGGTATAATCGAACAGAATGATGACAATACTTTTTCATATGCACTTTCAATTTTAAAAAGTGCAAATGGTAACCCTGAATGTTGTCAGAGATTTACTTATACTTATGATGTACCTTTAAACGGTGAAGGTCACTTCATTCACACATATATGGGTGATGGAAATCCTCTCCCAAGTTTTGAGGGTGAACCTAAGCTTGTTGAAATTGGAAACAATATTGATGAAGTTACTGATAAATTATGGGCAAGTCTTAATGAAGACAATAAAGTATCACTCTTTGTAAGATTTATTGACCTTGAAACAGGCAAGACTGATACAAGAATTATAAACAAGAATAAATAATGGAGGATTTTTTAATGAAAGAACTTTCACTTAAATATGGCTGTAACCCAAATCAGAAGCCATCAAGAATTTTTATAGAAAATGCAGAACTTCCAATAGAAATTCTTAATGGAAACCCCGGATATATAAATCTCCTTGACGCATTCAACGGCTGGCAGTTAGTAAAGGAACTTAAAGCCTCAACAGGTATTTGTGCTGCTACTTCATTTAAGCACGTTTCACCGGCTGGTGCAGGTGTAGGAACTCCTCTTTCAGACACTTTAAAGAAGATTTATTTTGTTGATGACCTCGGAGAACTTTCACCAATGGCTTGTGCTTATGCAAGAGCAAGAGGTGCTGACAGAATGTCATCATACGGCGATTTTATTGCCCTTTCAGATGAATGTGATGAATGTACTGCAAAGATGATTCAGCGTGAAGTTTCAGATGGTATTATTGCTCCTTCATATACTGAAAAGGCTCTTGAAATCCTTAAATCAAAGAGAAAAGGAACATATAACATAATCAAAATCAATCCTGATTATGTTCCAGAACAGATTGAAAGAAAACAGGTTTTCGGCATTACTTTTGAACAGGGAAGAAATGAACTTCTTATTGATAATGCAATGCTTGAAAATATTGTTACTGAAAACAAGAATATTCCTGAAGATAAAAAGCGTGACCTTATAATTTCTCTTATTACTCTTAAATATACTCAGTCAAATTCTGTATGCTATGTTAAGGACGGTCAGGCTATCGGTATCGGTGCAGGTCAGCAGTCAAGAATTCATTGTACAAGACTTGCCGGTCAGAAAGCTGACAACTGGTGGTTAAGACAGGCTCCAAAGGTTCTTGAACTTCAGTTTGTTGATAATATTCGCAGAGCAGACAGAGATAATGCTATTGATGTATATATTTCTGATGAATATATGGATGTACTCGCTGATGGTGCATGGGAAAGAATTTTCAAGGTTAAGCCTGAAGTATTCACTAAGGAAGAACAGAGAGCATGGCTTGACCAGAATACAGATGTATGCCTTGGTTCAGATGCATTCTTCCCATTTGGTGATAATATTGAACGTGCAAGAAAGAGTGGCGTTTCATATATTGCAGAACCAGGTGGTTCAATCAGAGATGACAATGTAATTGAAACTTGTAATAAATATAATATTGCTATGGCATTTACAGGAATAAGACTTTTCCATCACTAAGTC
>JAZKXQ010000270.1:0-3418 GCA_045611725.1 Oscillospiraceae bacterium | reverse complement strand
AAAATTTCCTCCTATACATACAAAACATACATCAAAATTTCTTACTCCAAGACTTAACAAAGTTTCTTCCTTTGTACAATCTCCAATAACTGCACTTGTAACATATGGTGTAATGTCATTAATTTCATCTTCCTTAATATCCACTGCAAGAACTTCATCTCCAAGCTCGTGAAACTTCATTATAAGATGCCTTCCAAATCTTCCAAGCCCTATTACAAGAATTGATTTCATAAAACAAATAATTCCTTTCAGTTATAATTATCAGCCAACATTTATCTTTTCAACAGGATTCTGAATAGTTGTTATCTTTTTGGAATCTGAAAAAATCAGTGCAAACGATAAACTTCCTACTCGTCCAGTATACATAAGAATTACTATAATAATCTTTGAAAATGAATTTAAATCTCTTGTTATTCCCGTAGTCATTCCAACAGTATTCATTGCTGACAGAACTTCAAAGAGAACATCTTCAAATTTAAGATTATTCTGTGAAAGGCATATAAGAAAAAATGCTGTAACAAGAAATGTAGAGTTAATACATACAACAGCAGCAGCCTTTTTCAATGCCTCACCCTCTATTCTTCTGTTAAAAATATTAAGGTCGTTTGTATTTCTGAGCATTGCCCATACGCAGAGCAATATTACTGCGATAGTGGTAGTTTTTACTCCTCCTGCCGTAGAACCGGGACTTCCTCCTATAAACATATAAAGCATAGTAAGTACTTTTGACGCAGTATTAAGAGATGCTGTATCTGTTGTATTAAATCCTGCTGTTCTCGGAGTAACAGACGCAAAGAATGAAACCAGAAGTTTTTCTCCGAAATTCATTCCTTTAAGAGTATTATCATTTTCAGAAATCCAGAATAAAACTGTACCTGCAACAGTAAGAATCAGCGTTGTTATAAGTACAAGTTTAGTATGTAGCTGGTATTTTTTAAAATTAAATTTATTTCTTAAAACATCGTCCCATACAAAGAAGCCTATACCACCTATGAGAATTAATAAACAAATAGTAATATTAATTAAAGGGTCATTATAGTAACGGGTAACCGAGGAATATTCCTCATACTGTCCCATCAAATCAAATCCAGCATTACAAAACGCAGAAACTGAAAGAAAAATAGAAGTATATATTCCCTTCAGGACTCCCATTTCAGGTATAAATCTTATGCTGAATAAAACAGCTCCTGTAAGTTCAATAATTGCTGTGCCTAACAATGTTTTTCTGACAAGTTTTACAATACCTCCTATATACATTGTATTTACGCTTTCCTGTAGGAATGCCCGTTCTTTAAGACCAATTTTTCTTCTGAAAAGCATTGAAAACATTGTTAAAATTGTAAAAAAACCAAGTCCACCAATCTGGATAAGAACAATTATTACCAACTGTCCGAATAAAGTCCATTGCTGATAAGTATCATATACAATAAGACCTGTAACACAGGAAGCTGAAGTTGCAGTAAAAAGAGCGTCAATAAACCCTACCGACTGATTATCACGACTTGCAATCGGAAGCATAAGAAGTATAGTTCCAATCATTATCAGCAGTATAAATCCAAGTGCAACTATTTTAGGATAAGAAAGATTATTTAAAAAATTTTTCCCTTTCAAAATAACACCCCCTGATATATATATTTACTAAGCAATAGCCAAAGTATGCTTATATTATAGCACTGAAAATTGAAAAAGTAAAGTTATTTTTTATTACTGTCATTCAGGAAACATATGCTTCTTACCTGTTCACATATATACTCTGCATAGTTTGTATCAGATGGTTTTATTAATTTATTTTTTGCATAAACAAGCCTGTCAGCAAGTTCTTTTGAAAAACAAAAGGATATATCTGTACATTCAAGCATAGGTATATCAAAACCACTGTCACCTGCACTTATTGTCAGCTCAAATCCAAATTTTTCATTAAATCTATTTACAGCATTTCCCTTTGAAAGATTTTTCGGCAAGGCATAAACTTTCTGACCATTAGTAAAAACTGAAACAACCTCAAGGTCAAGATTTTCTTTAAGCATTAAAGCAGTTTCTTCGGGAGTGTCCGATTTTGTATACATAAAAAGTTCATCAACAAATATCGGTTCAAATTGTATATTTTTATCTTTTAAAAGTAATTTTTTGGATTTTTCCAATTCCGGAATACTGTTTTCTATAAGGGATAAGGATTCACTATGCCATTCATCATCAATAACGTTATCTATTAAAAGATTTCCTCCGTTTGAAGCAATTGCATAATGAGGATAACTGTCGCTGAAAAGTCTGATACGCTGATACTGTTCAACAGAACGGGTTGTAAGAGGAACAAAGCATAAATTTTCAAACTTATTAATTTCAGCAAGGGCATTATATGAAAAGGGCGTCATATATGAAAGTTTTTTTCCGTCATTAGCATATTCAACGCATATTTCATTTTCATTCGCCTTTTTATATGAATGTATCATCGTATTGTCAAGGTCACTTGCAAATAAAATCATAATAAATAGCTCCTTACGTATCAGCCATAGTCTTTATTATTCCACAGGCTCTGTAACATTCAAGAGGATATTCTATAATTTCAACATTTTTTTCCTCTGCAAGTCTTAATATGTGTGAAATATATTTTTTATCATTAATATCCTTAACAAGAATTTTCCACGGAATACGCCTTAAAAGAACTCTTGTTGTTTCGCCAATACCTGGCTTTATGAGATTAATATCAGCTATACCAAATTTTTCGGCAATAGATTTAACTTCATCAATCCCCTGTTTTTTTCCGTCTGTTGATAAATCTGAAATCATTCTGCATATATAATTATCTGACAAAGTAAAATCTATCTTTGAAAAAACAGAATCAATAAATTCATATGTCATATCCTGAGTTTCAAGCTCTCCATAGTATGCAGAGCCGTGAAAATCATTTTCGCCTATTATATCATCTCTTAAAAAAGTTCTGCTTATAAGTCCCGAAACTGTAGAATTAAGGCAGGAACTTGGAATAAGAAAATCATCGTGAGTACCACATATATCAGTAATATATGCTGGGTCAGCAAGAACAGCGAGTTCAGAAGAAACATCAGGGAAATTTTTCATTTCATCTTTAAGAGTATTCAGAATAGCTCCTTTTCCCGTCCAGCCATCGACAAACTGAATACTCTCCGAAGAATGTCTTTCAAGTATATATTTCATAGCATTTCTGTCAATGCCTCTGCCACGGATAACAGAGATTGTATAATGAGGAATATTTGTATTGTATTTCTTATCAAGATACCTCTTTATGAGAATACCAACAGGAGTTCCTGCTCTTGCAAGAGAAACAAGAACAGGCTCTGAATTTCTGTTTCTGTATATATTTTCTGCACATATGCAAACAGCATTTGCAGTATCAATACTATAATTTTCAAGAGCAAGTTTATAAAGAGAAAAATATTTT
>JAZKXQ010000269.1:0-2555 GCA_045611725.1 Oscillospiraceae bacterium | reverse complement strand
ACAATAATCCAACCGATGAAGAAATTATAAATAAAATTCCCGAACCAATTTCTTATCCTTGGGTAAACGATAACAGCATTGAAATACCTGTGAATTATTCCTCCAAAATAGCTGAAAGCTGTGGAATTACTCAGGAATTTCTCTGGGAAAACAAAGATATAATATCTTCGGCACTGAAAAAGCTTCCACAGGAAAATATTCCTGCCGAAGAAAAACTGAAAATATGGCTTGACAACTATGTTGAAAGAGGCTCTTTTGACGATAGGACGCTTGTAATATATTCAGTTAAAAATTACAAAGAGGTTTCAGACGATGAACAGACTGGCTAAAGCAATTCTTGCAAACGGCACAGAAATAGACTATGTAATAACAGATAATCCTCCAAGAGGAGGTATGAAACATACTTATTTCTCTCCCGATAAAAAATATGTTGTCCAGTTCTTCACTGAAACTGCCAATGCCCGTAATCCCATAATAAAAGAAAGAATTGAAGCCATTATAGGAAGATACAATCCAACTGTTTCGGAAATTAATGGTGGTGCAAAGGGAAATGATGAAAAAACAGCAGAATATTTTTCAAATTGTTTCTGTTGGCCTCTTGGTATAGTTGTATATCCCGAATTTGGTATAGTATGCCCTACATATCCTAAAAATTTTTTCTTTGACAATAATTCTTCCGATATTTTAAAGATTGCGGGAAAAGATAAAAAAAGCAACTGGTTTACAAATAAAAACAGAAAATATCTTAAACGCTCGGAACTTGGGGATTTAAGAACAATGCTACAGATTTCAATAGTCCTTGCAAGGAGTATAAGACGTATGCATCAGGCAGGTCTTGCACATTCCGACCTGTCATTCAATAATGTTCTTATAGACCCGAAAACAGGCTCTTGCGTCATTATAGATATTGATTCCTTAGTAGTTCCAGGGCTTTTTCCTCCAGAAGTTATAGGCACAAGAGGATATATCGCTCCCGAAGTTCTTGCAACTCTCGGACAATCCCGTGAAACAAGGAAATATCCTTCTGTTTATACGGATTTACATTCCCTGCCTGTTCTTATATATGAATATCTGTTTTTCAGACACCCTCTTATGGGACCGAAAATATATGCTCCTACAGCTGAAGAAGATGATTACCTCGGACTTGGAGAAAAGGCTACATTTATAGAAAATCCTTATGATACATCAAACCGTCCGAAAGACTTGAAAGTAACTATAAAGGATTTAGGAAGTCATCTTGAAAAACTATTTTTAAGAGCATTCGTTGACGGACTTCACGAACCAGATTTAAGACCTTCTGCTATGGAATGGGAAATGGGACTTATTAAAACGTGGGATTTACTTCATTCCTGTTCAAATCCCTCCTGCCCTCAAAGATGGTTTGTTCTCCATAATGAAAAAAATCCTGTATGCCCATACTGTAATACAAGAATTTCTGAAAAGGAATTTCTTAAAATAAAATTCAGTTCTGAAAACAGAGGTCATAAAGGACAATGGCTGAAAAACTGGGAGATGATTGCAGAAAATAATACTCCCATAGGAAAATGGCATATTTTCAGCAATGTTTTTCCAGATGAAAAATCAGAAAAAACAATGCAAGGGTATATATGTAATTATTCGGGAAAATGGCTTTTTGTAAACAAACATATGAAAGGTCTTGTATCCCCAAATGGAAATATCGTCCCCAAAGGACAGGCAATACAGCTTGAAAACGGTACTGTTTTCAGATTATCTCCAGAAGATAAAGGTATGATTGCAGAAATTTCTGTCATACCAACATAATTTAATGTCAATACCATACTTTTAAAGTATAGTAATTGAAATAATAAAAAAACAACAAGGAGGTTTTCAGTTAAAGATGAAACAATTCGGATTGACTGACAAACAAGCGGAAGAATCCAAAGCCAAATATGGCGACAACAGATTGAGCGAACTAAAATCGGAAACATTCTGGGATAAGCTGAAAGATAATTTCGGCGACCCGATGATTAAGATTTTATGTGTTGCTCTTGTCATTAACATTGTTTTTGCAGCAATGGGAAAGGCTGAATGGTATGAACCAGTAGGTATTGCCATTGCAGTTCTCCTCGCAACTCTCGTTTCAACATTTTCTGAATACAGAAATGAAAACGCATTCCAGAAACTTCAGGAAGAAGCTTCAAAGATTACCTGTAAGGTTTTCAGAAACAATCAGATTAAGGAAATACCTATTGATGATATTGTAGTAGGCGATTGTCTTATGCTCCAATCAGGAGATAAAATCCCTGCTGACGGTATCCTCGTAGACGGCGACCTCAAGGTTGACCAGTCTGTTCTTAACGGTGAGGCTAAGGAAGCAAAGAAAATTGCAGTTCCTGAAAATTATGAAGATAAAGAAGAAGCTATGGACTTCCTTAATGAATACAAGGTGTTCAGAGGTTCTGTTGTCTGTTCAGGCAATGCAGTTATGCAGGTTACCGTTGTAGGCGACAAGTCAGTATACGGTCAGATTGCCAGTGAACTCCAGCAGGATGATGAACGTGACAGTCCGCTTAAAGTTAAACTCGCATCACTTG
>JAZKXQ010000268.1:0-1627 GCA_045611725.1 Oscillospiraceae bacterium | reverse complement strand
GGACAAGCATAATAACTTCGCAGAGCGGATGCCTGTTATCGAGGAGCAAATAAAAGTAATCAATCATAGAATTGAAGACCTGGAGAAAGGAAACTAAAAAATGAAAAGAAAAGGAATAGACATATCAAAGTGGCAGGGAGTAATTTCTGCCGATACATTCAGAAAATTCAAGGCTCAGGGCGTTGAGTTCGTTATCATAAGGGCATACTGTAATGGTAAGGACAAATGCTTTGAGGGAAATTACAAGAACGCAAAAGAGGCAGGGCTTCCAGTTGGTTCATACTGTTACATATACGGGAAAGGCGTTGAGGCAGTAAAAAAAGAGGCTGAAAGATTCCTTGAAGCTGTTAAAGGCAAGGCTTTTGAATATCCTCTGTATCTTGATATTGAGGACAGAACGCTTGAAAATCTCGGAAAAAGCCTGTTGACAGATATGTGCATAGCTTTCTGTGATACAATTCAGAACGCAGGATATTATACAGGAATATATGCAAATCCAGCGTGGTTTGATGGTAAACTTGATAAACCGAAACTTTCACAATACGACAAATGGCTTGCACACTGGACAGACAAACCGAAATACGGCAACGAGTTCGGAGGTATGTGGCAATACGGAACAGAAGTCTTTACAGGATTTGCAGGAGAAATTGATGTCAATATTTCATACCGTGACTATCCATCAATTATTAAAAATGCAGGTCTTAACGGATTTGAAAAAATTTCAGATAAACCAAGTATTGACCTTAAATACGATGTAAACGGCGATGGAAAAGTTACTTCCGAGGACGCTCTGGAAATTCTGAAAAATGTTGTAAAATAGAAAAATTTAAAAATTACAGAAATCCTCCCTTTCTTTTTTGATTGGGAGGATTTTATTGTACAACATAGATATTAAAATTTTTTCTCATAAACCCACATTAACAATCGCTCCTTTCCCAAGGCCACGGAGACTTAGTCCAGTTCCATTCGGTAGTACATTCGGACTGTTCGGGAGTCAGAGGGCCATAACATTCATTATATTGAGCAACAGCCTTTTCCCAGAGCATTTTATATTTTTTAAAAAGAGCAAGAGCATTAAAGCATTTTGGGTGTGTATCGAGATAAAGCTGAAGGTCTTTCATAGCGAATGAATATATCTGAATAGTTTTCATCAAAGCTGAACGGCAGGGAATATTATTATTATTTTCAGTCATTGTTATGAACCTCCTCACCACAGAATGGGAAATCAAGCATAGGGAAAATAGTTCCACGAGGGAAAGCAGTATTTTCATCATAAACGGTGTCCCAGGATTGAAAAGGAACATATGACATACCAAGAGGAGTATGTTCAGGGAATGCTGAACGGTTTTCCGGAACAAAAGGCATATTTTCGGGGTTACATTTTATCAAAATAAGAACTCCTTTCATATAGAATATAACCATATGGTTATATATTATAATATGACATAAAACTATTTTTTGTTACAAGGATTTTCTTCTTAATCGTCTTACCCGATTAATATGGCGTTCAAAATCTCCACTATTTATAAGTTCGGTGAGAACATACTGTTCAAAAACCGGGACAGTACAAGAATAAAAACCGAGTTTTTTTTCAAATTCTCCAAGAAGATTTTCCGGAAGAATCATA
>JAZKXQ010000267.1:0-1760 GCA_045611725.1 Oscillospiraceae bacterium | reverse complement strand
ATTTTGCTTTTCTCGACTATTCAAAAGAGAATATTCCAAATCTTTTAAAGGAGTATTTTGAGGAAATATATAAGCTTTGCCAGTGGGGAAAATTTGATATTCTCGGTCATCTGACATATACTTTGAGATATATTGAAGGTGAATTCGGTTATAAGGCAGATATTACACCATATGATGAAATTATTGCAGAGAGTTTCAGACTTCTTGCAAATAAAGGAAAAGGTATTGAAATAAATACTTCAGGTTTAAGACAGAAATATGGAAAAACTTTTCCCGACCTTAAATATGTAAAGCTTTTTAAGGATTTGGGCGGAGAAGTTCTTTCAGTAGGTTCTGATTCTCATACCCCTTCTGACCTTGCCAAAGGTATAAAGGAGGGTCTTGAACTGGCTGTAAACAGTGGTTTTAAATATGTATGTTATTTTAAAAATCATAAACCAGTATTTTTGCCGATAAAATAAAAAAAGGAGGCTTTTTTATGGATATGCTTTTAAATCTTCTCAAGCAGAATGCCCGTCTGTCAGATGAACAACTTGCGTCTATGCTTGATATGAAAGTTGAAGATGTAAAATCTAAAATAAAAGAATACGAAAAAAATGGTATCATTATGGGCTATAGTGCTATCATTAATGAAGAACTGGCAGATAGCAATAATGTTACTGCTCTTATAGAAATGAAGGTTACTCCTCAGCGTGATTATGGCTTTGATGACCTTGCAAAAACTATAATGATGTATGACGAGGTGGAAAGCGTTTCCCTTATGTCAGGTTCTTTTGACCTTGCTGTAACAATAAGCGGTACTGATATGAAAACCATTGCTCTTTTCGTTGCTCAGCGTCTTTCAACTATTGAGGGAGTACTCTCAACTACTACTCATTTTATTCTCAAACGCTATAAGGAAAAAGGCATTTTTATTGAAAATAATGATGCTGATGAAAGGGGATTTGTTTCTCCGTGATGGATTATGAAAAAATAATACCTGAAAAAATAAGGAATATAAAACCATCGGGTATAAGAAAATTTTTTGACCTTGCTCAGCAGATGGAGGGCGTTATAAGTCTTGGAGTAGGCGAACCTGATTTTGTTACTCCGTGGTCTATAAGAAATACTGCTATTAAAACTCTTGAAAGAGGAAAAACTGCATATACTGCGAACGCAGGTCTTATTGAATTAAGACAGGAAATTTCAAAATATATAAATAAAAAATGGGATACTGAATACAATCCCTCATCTGAAATAGTTATAACAGTAGGCGGTTCAGAGGCTATTGATATGTCAGTCCGTGCCTTGACAAATGCAGGAGATGAAATCCTTATACCTGAGCCAAGCTTTGTATGCTATGCTCCTATTGTTACTCTTGCGGGAGGCACTCCTGTTCCAATCAGCACAAAGATTGAAAACAACTTTAAGCTTACAGCTGAAGAATTAAGAGAAAAAATAACAGATAAAACAAAGGCTCTTATTCTCCCGTTTCCTAACAATCCTACAGGTGCTATAATGACTAAGGAAGACCTTGAACCGATTGCAGAAGTACTGAGAGATACCAATATAATGGTGCTTTCAGATGAAATATATGCCGAGCTTACTTATGGCAGAAAGCATTATTCAATAATTCAGCTTGAGGGTATGCGTGAACGTACAGTTCTTATAAGCGGATTTTCAAAGGCTTATGCTATGACAGGCTGGAGATTGGGCTATGCCTGTGCACCTCAGCCTGTAATGCAACAGATACTTAAACTTCATCAGTATGCCATAATGTG
>JAZKXQ010000266.1:0-5814 GCA_045611725.1 Oscillospiraceae bacterium | reverse complement strand
CTTATGGATATTGCTACAATTGCAGCAAGAAAGCTTAAAAAAGATGGTATCCTCAATGACCTCGATGAGAGTGAAGAAATAAATGCCTGTTCAGTAAAAATTAAAGTAGATACAGAAAGCGGTCAGGAAGACTGGATTCTTATGTTTAAGAATGAAACTCATAATCACCCTACTGAAATAGAACCTTTCGGCGGTGCTGCTACTTGTCTTGGCGGTGCTATCCGTGACCCGCTTTCAGGTCGTTCATATGTTTATCAGGCTATGCGTGTGACAGGTGCTGCTAATCCTCTCGTTCCTGTTGAAGATACAATAAAGGGTAAACTCCCTCAGAGAAAAATTACTTCGGGAGCTGCTAACGGTTACAGTTCATACGGCAACCAGATAGGTCTTGCAACAGGTCACGTTTCAGAAATATATCACCCTGGATATGTTGCAAAGCGTCTTGAAATAGGTGCTGTACTTGGTGCTGCTCCTGCCGAAAATATCAGACGTGAAGCTCCTCAGCCAGATGATGTTGTAATTCTCCTTGGAGGTAAAACAGGTCGTGACGGTTGTGGCGGTGCTACAGGTTCATCAAAATCCCATACTCTTGATTCTCTTGAACAGTGTGGTGCTGAAGTTCAGAAGGGTAATCCTCCCGAAGAAAGAAAAATTCAGCGTCTTTTCCGTAACCCAGATGTTACAAAGATGATAAAACGCTGTAACGATTTCGGTGCAGGTGGAGTTTCTGTTGCTGTCGGAGAACTTACTGACGGACTTGTTATAAATCTTGATTCAGTAAAGAAAAAATATGATGGTCTTGACGGTACTGAAATAGCTATAAGCGAATCACAGGAAAGAATGGCTGTTGTAGTTGCTAAAGATGACGCTGAAAGATTTATGCAGGAAGCTTCAAAGGAAAACCTTGAATCTACAATAGTTGCTACAGTTACAGCAGAACCAAGACTTAAAATGAAATGGAATGACAATGTTATAGTTGACCTTTCAAGAGAATTCCTCAATTCAAACGGTGCTGTGAAGTATACTGATATTGAAACTGCTGAACCTGTTACAGAAACAAAGATTGAATATACAGATACTGAAGAAGGCTGGAATTCACTTCTTTCAAATCTCAATGTATGCTCACAGAAGGGGCTTGTTGAAAAATTTGACTCAACTATCGGTGCAGGTACTGTTCTTATGCCATTCGGTGGTGTAAATCAGCTTACTCCGTCACAGGCTATGGTTGCTAAAATACCTGTTCTTGAAAAGAATACAGATACCTGTTCAATTATGGGCTGGGGATATAATCCATATATCAGCGAAAAAAGTCCTTATCACGGTGCTGTACTTGCCGTTATTGAATCAATTGCAAAGGTTGTTGCAGTTGGTGGAAGCTATAAGCATTGCTGGTTGACTTTCCAGGAATACTTTGAAAGAACTCAGAATAATCCTAAGAGATGGGGTAAGCCTTTCTCAGCTCTCATTGGTGCTTTAAAGGCTCAGATGGAAATGGGCTGTGGTGCTATAGGCGGTAAGGACTCAATGTCAGGTACTTTTGAAGATATTGATGTTCCTCCGACACTTGTTTCATTCGCAGTTTCAACAGCTTCAGCAGAAAAGGTTGTTTCTCCTGAATTTAAAAAGGCAGGAAATTCAGTAATTCTTGTAACTCCAGAATATGATGAAAACGGACTTCCTGTATTTGAAAACATAAGAAAATGTTTTGACAAGGTTGAAAATGAAATCAAATCCGGCAGAGCTGTTTCAGTATGGACTGTAGCTAATGGTGGTGTTGCTGAAGGTATCGCTAAAATGTGCTTTGGTAATGGTCTTGGCTTTAAATTCTCCGAAAAGCTTTCTGATAAGGTTCTTTTCTCTCATTGCTATGGCTCATTCATAATTGAAATCAATGGCTCTGTTGCAGATGGTGAACATCTTATCGGTACTGTATGTGATGAATACAGCATTGTTTCGGATAATTATACAATCTCTCTTGAAAAGCCTCAGAAATCTTGGGAAGAAAAGCTTGAACCTGTATTCCCTTGCAGAATAAAGACTACAGATGAAAAGCCTGAGGCTTATACATATACTGCCCAGACAAGACCAGCTCCTGCTATTAAGGTTGCAAAGCCAAGAGTTCTTATCCCTGTATTCCCAGGTACTAACTGCGAATATGATACTGCAAAGGCTTTTGAAAATGCTGGTGCTGTTACAAATACTGTAATTATCAGAAATCTTACAGCTTCGGATATTGAAGATTCTGTTAAGGCTATAGAAAAGGCTATTGCTGAATCTCAGATTATTATGATTCCTGGTGGTTTCAGTGGTGGTGATGAACCAGAGGGAAGTGCTAAATTTATTACAGCATTTTTCAGAAATCCTCGCATTAAAGATGCTGTTCACGAACTTCTTAAGAACCGTGACGGACTTATGCTCGGAATATGCAACGGTTTCCAGGCACTCTTAAAACTCGGACTTGTTCCTTATGGTGAAATAACAGATATGACAGATACTTCACCTACACTTACATTCAACACTATCGCAAGACACCAGTCAATGATGGTAAATACAAGAATTGCTTCAAATAAATCTCCGTGGCTTTCAGCTTGTTCAGTAGGGGATATTCATTCAATTCCGATTTCTCACGGCGAGGGAAGATTTGTAGCATCTCCCGAACTTATAAAACAACTTTCTGAAAATGGTCAGATTGCTACTCAGTATGTAGATTTCTGTGGAAATCCTTCA
Source organism: Oscillospiraceae bacterium (assembly GCA_045611725.1). Classification (GTDB taxonomy): domain Bacteria; phylum Bacillota; class Clostridia; order Oscillospirales; family Ruminococcaceae; genus UBA5884. The sequence continues at coordinate 3,087 of JAZKXQ010000266.1, read as the reverse complement.
ATGGACATAAGATTTAATCCTAATACATCTGTTTCAGCTATTGAGGGTATCACTTCTCCAGATGGCAGAGTATTCGGAAAAATGGGACACAGTGAACGTAAAGGTTCATATATCTGCAAGAATGTTGAAGGAAATAAAGACCAGTTTATCTTTGAAAGTGGCGTAAGATATTTTGCAGACTGATTAAAAGTCATATAAAAATTCATATATAAAAAACAGCAGATAATAGTTTTTATTATCTGCTGTTTCATTTATATATCGTCCTCATCTAAAAATTCTTCGAGGCTATGTTCTTCTTCTTCATTATCAAGAGCAGCACTTACTACTTTAGCATAAAATCCTACAGGATTTTTCATAATTCTTTCGCCTAAAAAATTAGCCTGAGTAAGATTTGGAGTAAATATTTTTATATCAAGAAGGTCATCACCTATGTCAAGGCATCTGAAATGAACGTGGTATCCTTTTTCAAGTTCTATATAGTTTATTTTTACTTCGTTATCAAGTTTTATTTTTGTGAGATATTTCATAGCAGTACGCACAATCTTTTCTCTTAATGATTTTTGAACATAAGATTTGAAATTTTTAGCAAACAGTATGCCTTTTTCAGTATTTACATAACATTTATTTCCACTATCATTTGTTTCAATTTTTATTGTTTCATTTTCAAGCAATGAGTTTACAGCGTCATTATAGCAGAAGTAATTTATAATTCCCGAACCTACTGAAATATCATAAAGATGTTCAGTTTCTATTACTTTCTCTATTTTATTCAATAAATAGCATATAAGAAGCTTTGCCAGTTCAGTATCCTTTAATTCAAAGGACGCCATATCAGATAATTTTGATGTATTTTCTTCCATTATACTCTCCAGAATCAGAAATTAGGGTAATCAAGCATATGAGAAAGAATTGCAATATTAACAGCTGACTCAACGCAGGGAACAGCCCTTGGAATAATGCAGGGGTCGTGTCTGCCTTTTATTTCTATTATATCATTTTTCATAAGGCTGTAATCAACTGTAGCCTGAGGTCTTGCTATTGAAGGGGTAGGCTTTATTGCTACTTTAAGAGTTATGGGCATACCTGATGATATTCCACCGAGTATTCCACCGTGATTATTGGTTTTTGTAAGAACGTGACCGTGTTCATTTACATAAAATTCATCATTGTTCTGACTTCCTGTAAGTTTTGCACAATCGAAACCTATACCAAATTCAATACCTTTTACAGCTGGTATTCCAAATATAAGCTGTGAGATACTGTTTTCAAGACCATCAAACATAGGAGAACCTATTCCAGCAGGAACATTTACGGCAGCACATTCAATAGTTCCTCCAAGAGAGTCAAGACATTCAGCAGCTTTTTCAATATCCTTTATCATAAGTTCGCCCTTTTTATCACTTATTACAGGGAATTTTTTATATCTTACTTTAAGAATATCTTCCTTTGAAACAGTAACTCTGTTGAATGAGCTGTCTTTTATATTGTGTATAGAAGAAATATGAGCACCTGTATATATTCCACGTCTTTGGAGAATTTGTCCACAGACAGCACCAGCAAAGCAAAGGGGAGCAGTAAGTCTTCCGGAGAAATGTCCTCCGCCTCTTACATCATTGAATCCCTTATATCTTAAAGCACCTGTATAGTCAGCGTGACCTGGACGGGCAAGTTTTGCCACATTGGAATAATCTCCCGAACGTGTATCTGTATTCTGAATAAATGCACATAAAGGAGTTCCTGTAGTCCTGTTATTAACAAGACCAGACATTATCTGGGGTAAATCCTTTTCACTTCTTGGAGTTGATGTTTTATCTTTTTTAGGAGCACGTCTTGACATAAAATAAGAAAGCTCCTCCAAATCTATATATTCTCCAGGTGGAAGATTGTCCATAACTACACCTATTGCAGCACCGTGGGATTCACCGAAAATTGATATGGAAATTTTATTATTCCACATTGATGACATTAGCTTTACCTCCGATATTGTTATAATCATTGAAAAAGTCGGGATAAGATTTTTCAACTGAATCAGCATTAAGAATTATTACATCGCCTGTTGACCTTGTAGCTGCGATAGCAGCTGACATAGCTATTCTATGGTCACCTGCACTGTCAACAGTTCCACCTATGAATTTTTTTATAGGATATATTATCATTGAATCATCATAAGGTACAATATGACCTCCAAGAGCATTTATCATATTGGCAGTAGTAATAATTCTGTCGCTTTCTTTTATTTTAAGACGTCCGATACCTGTTATTTTAACAGTTTTACCGCTGAGAGAGCATAAAACCGCCATAACAGGAACGAGGTCGGGAACGTTTTCAGCGTCTATTGTAAAGACCGACTTATCACTGTCTTTATCATTATAACATAAAGAGGATATTATTTCAACAATTTTTTTGTCGCCCTGCATACTATCTTCGGAAAGATTTTTTATATCAATGCTATTTCCGATGGCATTGGCAACAAAAAAGAAAGCTGCCTGAGAATAATCTCCCTCAATTCTGCAATTGTGAGGTTTATATTTCTGATTGCCTTTTATATAGTATCCTTTATCAGTTTCAGTAATTTCTATTCCGAAATCAGCAAGGCATTTTATTGTCATATCGGCATAAGGTTTTGACTGTAGGGGAGATGTAAGGATAATTTCTGAATCTCCGTCAGCAAGAGGTAGAGCAAACATCATTCCAGTAATAAACTGGGAGGAAATATCGCCCTCAAAGTAGAATTTTCCGCCTGTAAGTTTTCCGCTTACAGTAAAAGGCATTGTATTGTTATAATCAAATGCTGTTCCGTGAGATGAGAGTTCTCTTATATAAGGAGTTATAGGACGCTGGGGAAGTCTGCCCTGTCCGTGAAATTCGGTTTCAATTCCCAAAGCTGAAGCTATAGGTATAAGAAATCTTAATGTTGAACCGCTTTCGCAACAATCAGCAATAGCTTTTCTGGAATTTTTTTTCTGTCTTCCGACAACGGTAACAATATCATTTTCTATTGAATATTTTGCACCTGTCATCATCTGCATAGCTGATATTGTAGCATAAATATCCTTTGAAAAACTTACTCCGCTGATTACGGAAGTA
>JAZKXQ010000265.1:0-2676 GCA_045611725.1 Oscillospiraceae bacterium | reverse complement strand
CTTCAATAGTTGTAACAGAATAAGGGATTGTTATATTTATCAAATTTGTACAGCTTGCAAAAGCTCCATATTTAATGTAATTAACACTATCAGGTATTGTTATGCTTACAAGATTACTGCATTCAATAAATGCACAGATACCAATGCTTGTGACAGAATCAGGGATTATTATTCTTTTAAGTTTTGAACAACCAGAAAACATTTGTTCATCAATAGATGTAATATTATCTGATAATTTTACTTCTTCCAAATTCTTGCATTCACCGAAGGTACACCCATCTATTTTTTTTACACTATCAGGAATAAAAACACTTTTAAGATTTGAACAACAAGCAAAAGCTGCCCACTCAATAGAATTTACAGTATTGCGTATTGTTACACTTATTAGCTCTGTACACTCATAAAATGCAGATTCTCCGATAGATGTAATAGCATCAGGAATAACCACTGTACTACTTTTACCAACATATTTTTCAAGAATTCCATTGTTTATTATAAAATCTCTTTCTGTTTTCATGTTATCACCTAAAAATTTCTATATTTTCGTCCCTAGACTTTCTATCTTTGGTAGGTCTTCTTGTGAATGTGTACAAATAATCAACGTATCATTTATAACATCTGCTTTTGAAATTTCAAAATATGTCCTTGGGCTTTAAAAAAAGGTAAGAGTAATCCAGACCTGTAACGTTTTTCAGATAAACAGGGTCTGAAAAGTTTAAGCCATAGTTGAATGCTGAACCTCAGTACAGCCTTGTCAATGTCATTATCAACACAGCCACCCATAACATTAAGAATCTTAAGAAGTTTCTTTCGGAGTAAATTTTATATTTTGTTCATTCACAGACCACAAAATCGGACAACTCATATATTTAGCAATAGCAAGTTTGTTCATCAGAAGTTTCTACAATGGCTCTCAGAATGTTGAATCTCTAAGGGATAGAAGCAAGTTTTTTGAAAATCGACTTCTTATTGGTGAGTTTTACCGATTCATTGTCCTCAAAATCAAGGAAATAATCTACTGATGCATCGAAGTAATCGACAATTTTCTTTAATATTTCCCAATTTGGAATTGTACCTTTCTTCTAGTTATTCATTGAACCTTATGATACTTCAAGTTCTTTAAGAAAAGCGTGGGGTTTCATTCCTTGCATTTGGTTATATATTACAAAGTTTGCTTTTAGATACAATTATTATCTAATATTTTCTTGATAGTTACATTTTAATATGATATAATATTGCTTAAAGAAGATTAAATGCGATTACGCAATTTTATAGTATTCAAGTCAAAGGTATTATAACACATTCAAAGCAAAAATGCAATAGCCTATTAATAGACTTGTTTAATAATCTTCAAATTATACTGGCTAACTTTTTCTTCAACCCAAATACACAACAATTAATGGTATAAATAACATAATTTCCAAAGTATTAATTATTTATAATTTCACATAATATAATAATTAATTTATTGGAGGTATAAGAAATGAATATAAAAACAGGATTTGATGCAAATGGATATGCTATAGAAATAGAAGCAATACTTTGTGAGCTTTTTAATTGTGAAAGGTGGGGATTTGGAGGACAGATTAGTTCAAATAAAATTATTGAACATCCATTTTTATCAATTACACAAGGATTAGCTATTGTTTATGCCATAAAAAATGAAAAAAGAAATGATATTGACAAATTCATAAATAATTTCAGTATTTATAGTGATATGACTATTGAAGATATAATTAATTTGAAGGCAAAAGAGAATATTTTTAAAGGTATAAGTATTTTGATTCATAAAAACAATGGTATAGAAGAAATCGAATATATGATTAACTTGTTTAAGTCATTATCAAAATAAATATTCGAATTTCAAGGTAGAGGGTTACTTTAAGTTTCTCAAAGTAACCAGAAAAAGCACAACTATTATTCTCATGCTGATAAATAAATTCAGCATGAGAATTTTTATTGCATTTTGAATTTGTATATGATATAATGAAATCATAGTATAGTATGAAATGAGGCTTTGAAAATGTCATCAGATAAAAATATAGTAAAACTCAAACTTGATGTAATCTTTAAGAAAATGTTTGCAAATAAGAAGAACGAGAATACTTTAAAAAAGTTTCTTGAAAGTGTACTTGAATTACCAGAAAATTCAATAACAAATATAGTAATGGATAATGTAGAACTTTTACCAGAAGATATTGATGATAAATTCAGCAGACTTGATATTCTTATGAATGTTGGAGATAAGCAGATAAATATTGAAATGCAGGTATGCAATGAAAAAGAATTTGAAAATCGTACTTTGTTTTACTGGGCAAAGCTTTACTCAGGAAGTCTTAAAAGTGGAAGAAACTATAATGAACTGCCACAGACAATATGTATAAATATAATAAACTTTAATATGTTTGATGATACTAAAGACTTTCATTCACATTTTCAGGTAATGGAAAAGAATAGGCATACATTGTTAACAGATAAGATGTCAATACATTTCTTTGAACTGAAAAAGATAAACAAGAAACCTGACAAGAATAATAAAATGGAATTGTGGATGCAATTGATAAATGCAGAAACGGAGGGTGAACTTGAAATGCTTGAACAGACAAATGTAAAGGAAATACAGGAAGCGGTACTTATCCTGCGTGAAATGAGTGCTGATGAAAAAATGAAGGAACT
>JAZKXQ010000264.1:0-14941 GCA_045611725.1 Oscillospiraceae bacterium | reverse complement strand
AAACCGCCTTCATATCCTTTGCTTTCATTAATATACTTTGAAATTATTCCACAAACTATTGCCACAATAGCATATACTATTATGTATGATATTGAAAATATCTGTGCAGTTTCAGTAGCCTCCTCTAAATATTTGTCATAGTCATAGCTATATCTGTAACTCATATTCAAGAAATTCACAAAATTCATATTTTTAACCGTCCTTCGATAATATTAATCTCAACTTAAATTTTTATTAAATTTTTATTTTTATTTTTTTAGGACATTCTGCATCTTTGGGAATATGCCACGCAGAACCTTTTTTATCTTGTGTTGCCCCCTTTATCAGACCTTCGGCACACCATTTTCTTATTGTTTGTTGAGTATAGCCCCATTTTTCTGAGGCTGCTTTTGTTCCCATATCTGCCATTTAATATCTCCAATTAATATCCTTGATTTTTAAAATATTCAGCAAGAGCAAAATTTATCTTACTAACAGATTCTTTTTTACTACTTTCCCCTAAATCTATCATAGTTGAAGATTCAATGAGAACGCCTTCTTCTTTTTCAAAGTAAAAAGTACTATTTGTAGTTCCACCAAATGAATTTTCTCCTGAAATTACACAAAAAGATTCTCCATTCCATTGTAATAATCTTATAGAACTTGGATTTTTAAAATTAGATGATAAATCTATCATTGCTTCAAATAATAATTTATCTTCATCTAAAAGAACGTCAGCAGGACTTAAAGGTTCTCCTTCTGTTTCACCACACATAGAACAAGTTTTAGGTTTTTCGATAGTTGCATCTTCCCATTTATGTTTTAATGGCTCACCCTCTGTTACTTTACATTCTACACAGGTTTTAGGTGATGAACAAGTAGCTTCTGTCCATTCTTTATGCTTACATTCACAACCACCAAGTAAAACCATTCCTGAAAAAAGAACAGGAACTATAATTTTTTTCTTCATTTTAAGTTCTCCTTGAATAAATAATAGTATTAATCCTAACAATATATTAAGTTTGATTAATCATTTATGGTTATTTATTAAATATATTATAATCTATTTAGATTGATTTGTCAATATTTTTTAATCATATATGATAAAATTTTTTTGAAAGGAGTGGTCATATATGGCTTTTTATCAAAAAATAAGAGATTTAAGAGAGGACTCTGACAAAACACAGTCAGAAATTGCAGAATATCTTGGCACAACTGCTCAGTATTATGGAAAATATGAAAAGGGCGAAAGGGAAATTCCTTTTTCAAGGGCTGTGCAACTTGCTGAATATTACAATGTCAGCCTTGATTATCTTGCAGGACGTTCAAGAAACAGATTTGATATTAATGAAGATGAGAGGAAATTATTATTAAACTGGAGTTGTCTTACAGAAAGAAACCGTGGAAAGGTTGAATATTTAATTGACCAGCTTCTTGAGGAACAGGCTTTTCAAAAAGAAGCAAGATAAAAATTATAAATTAATATAAATTCAATGTATTTTTTGTAAAAAAATCAGGGGAAATCTACTGATTAGTTTCCCCTTTAAAATAAAAAACACCTTGAATTTGTGTTAAAATATTATACCAGTAAGGCATTTCATTCTCTGAAATTCTTTTCATACGATTTTTAAGCATTTCCGTTTCAGCATAAAGTTCATCGCTTTCAGTTATTGTATATGCTTTTATTCTTGAAATAGACGCTTCAATTTCAAGCAGAGTTTCACCTTTAAGAAAAGGATTAAGCTTTTTAAAATTATTATTCCAGCTGTCTGCCATAGCGTCAGCAGTTTTTAATGCATTATCATAATTATTATTTACCATTTCTGTTTGAATTACTTCTAAAAGAGTTATATATTCATTCATCTGATGCTTTATACTACACGCTGAAAAAATACAAAGTGCAAGTATAAATATAAATATACCAATTGCTGATTTTACTCTTGTCATTTTATATTTCCCTTTCTATAAGATTATATGTTCCATCACTTTCAGCAGTCATAAGAAATATATCCTTTGTTTCAAGATTTTTCTTTTTAAGAATATTTTCATACCAGTCATAATTAAGACCAAGTACTTCAAAAGATTTTCCAAGAAATATTCCGTCATTGACTATAACATATGGCGGATTTTTAGATTTCTTATGAAAATTCATATCAGCATTTGTAACTTCTCTTGCAGAATACTTGTTGTATACAGAAATTTTTCCCGTAGTTTCAACTATTGCAAACTGTACATCTTTTACATCAAAGACATTATTTGAACGAAGCGATTCCATAACATCATCTATAGAAAATCTTAATTCTCTTAATTGCCTCTGGTCTATTTTGCCATCTCTTATTATAATCTGAGGACTTCCCGAAACAAGCTGTCTTAATCTCCTGTTTTTAAGCGTAAGCCACGACATTATTATTTCAAGAGTTACAAGTAAAAACATTGGCATAAGACAAGCTGTAAGTGGAAGTTCTTCATTTTCTATGGTCATAGTTGCTATATTTGAAATAAGTATTGTAATTACTAATTCTGTAGGCTGTAATTCACCTATCTGACGTTTTCCCATAAGTCTTACAGAAAGGATTACAGAAACATACAGAATAATGGTTCTTATAAAAATTATGGTCATTGAATCAGCTCCTTTAATTTTAATGTGAGTTCGATGAATTAAAAAGTCTTGAAACATTGTAAATACATTGATTTCAAAGTTTTTAGAGGGGAAAACCTCTCGTGCAGGTTTTCCCCTCTTTTCAGCCTTTCGGCTGAAAATTCACCCTTTTCGAGCGTTTGAACGCTTTCAATTCACTGCGTGAATAGTCAGGGCTTCGCCCCCACACCCCACAAGCTTTTGAAAAAGCTTGACAAAAACTTTTATTTTGGACTTTGCTTAATTTATAATTTTTGTCGAACTCATATTAATTTTATTATGCCATCATATTTTTTTTATATGCAGAATTATTTACCGATTTATGACAATAATAATTTCAGAATTTTATGAAAGGAGCTGTTATTTCATTATGCCCAGCCCTATGGACGATAAATTAGCTTTTGAAAATGAAAAAATTCTCCCCGACCTTAAAGAGAATATAGCAAAAATAAGGCGTATATGCGATAATTCTTCCGACCTTCTTGTAAATCCCATTCAGGTAAGCGGAGTTAATATAGCATTGTTATGCTGTGAGGGTATGTTTTCAACTGCTTTTATAACACATCTTCTTTTCCACCCTCTTATGGAAATTGACATAGGAAATGCGACAAGCCAGGAGCTTTATGACCATATGTACAATAAAATGCTTATGTCAGCCGACAGAATAGAATTGCAGAATTATGCACAGCTTTTCAGAACTCTCAATTCAGGCTTCGGAGTTGTAATTATTGACGGAATTGCAGGAGGTCTTGCCTTTGGAGTACAGGGGTACAGCGTCAAAAGTATTTCTCAACCTGCCACTGAAAGAAATATTACAGGCTCTAATGAGGGATTTTCAGAAATAGTACGTATAAATATGTCACTTATAAGAAGACGTATGAAATCCCCATTTTTAAAGTTTGAATTATTTGTTATGGGAGATAAAAGCCAGACTGATTTATGCTTATGCTATATGAGGGACAGAGTTCCTCAAAAACTTATACGGGATATTAAAAAATCCCTGAAAAATATAAACTGCGAATCAGTCCTGTCATATGGATATATACAACCTTTTCTGCAAAAATCCCAGCCAAGATTTTTCAATTCAACAGGCACTACGGAAAGACCCGATGTTTTATGTTCAAAGCTTATTGAGGGCAGAGTTGCACTGCTTATAGACGGAAATCCCTTTGCAATAGTAATTCCAAAGCTTTTTACTGAAAGTTTTCAGACTATGGACGATTATAACTGCCGTCCATATTATGCAACATTCATAAGATGGATAAAATATATAGCATTTTTCATTGCAATACTTGCTCCTGCCGTATATACTGCAATAGCAGTACATCACCCCGAAATGCTTAACCGTACATTGCTTATGATTCTTGCCGATTCTGAAAAAGACGCTCCGTTTTCTGTAATTACCGAGATGTTCGGAGTGCTTATAATGTATGAAATAATAAGGGAGGCAGGATTAAGGCTTCCGGAAGTCGCAGGAGGTGCTGTCAGCATAGTCGGAGGACTTGTCATAGGCGATGCAGCAGTAAGCTCGGGGCTTGTAAGTATTCCTATACTTACGGTAATAGCACTTTCAGTTACAAGCGGATTTGTAATTCCAGATATAAATCAGCCTGTAACTGTTTTAAGATTTATTTTTCTCATATGTGGAGGTCTATGGGGACTTTACGGAGTAGGTTTAATGTCCGTTGCAGTGCTTTTCAACATATGCAGTACAGAAGATTATGGTTTCCCATATACAGCACCTGTATCGCCGTTTAGTTTTAAATCGATGCGTGATATTATTACAAGAGTAAGCTTTAAAAAAATGCAGGACGGAAATTTTACAGTTGAAAAACTTAAATTCCACGGAGGTGGAAACCGTGAGTAAAATCAGTTGTGGTCAGGCTTTTTCGCTCCTGCTTATTGTAGGATTTTTCAATATAGTATGCAGTGATACTCCATATTCGGCAGAACATATGTCAGGACTTATATTTTCGGTGCTTCTGCAATGCGTTATGGTAATTCCTGCCGTATATCTTTATAACAGAAAAAATTTCAGTATAGAAACAATTCCAAAATGGATTGCAGGAGCTTATACTGGATACTTTATAATTTACGGAGGATTTGCCTTTTCAAGATTTTATACAATAGCCAAAGGAATGAATTTTCCTGTTGATAACAGAATATTTGCAATAGTGCTTATAGCAATAGTATGCCTTTATTCAGCATTACTTGGAATAAAGGCTGTAGGCAGAGGAGCTGTTATAATTTCAGCAATTTTCATACTTTCCCTTATACTTCTCTTTACAGGAGCATATTCAAAAGCTGATTTTTCAAGATTTTCATTTGAAAAGCCTTCTGAATTATTTTCATATGGATTTTCAGATTTCATATTCAGCAGTGAACTTGCTATAATATTTGTAATTTTCAGCTTTTTGAAAAATAATAAAGTAAAATGTGCATATTCTTTCATAGGTACAAAACTTCTAATATCATTATTTATAACATTTTCGGGAATTGTAACTCTTGGAAGTATTTCTGACCTTACAGATTTCCCATTTTTTGCGTTAAGTTCATACTCTCAGCCTTTTTCTGTTCAGAGAGCAGACAGTATCTATATAACATTATTCGCTATACTAAGTGCAGTAACTATTTCTCTTTTTATAATTTTTGCATCGGCATTTTTGAGAATTATATGCAAAAAAATGAAATATAATGAATTTGCAGTAACTCTTGCAATGCTTTTTATAGCATTAATATTCAATGGAATTGAAAGAATTTCGGGAGCGATATGGATTATAATGACTCTTGTTATTTATGTAGGCATACCATTTATTATGATAGGGAGTGAAGAAACTGAAAAAAGCAATAATTAGCCTTATTCTTACAGCTTTTATTCTTACAGGCTGTTCATCTAAAACAGAAGTCCGTGACAGAGCATTTGTTCAGGCTGTGGCTGTTGAAAACAATAATGATTATGTTGAAGTGACTGTAAAGCTTTTTGATGAAAGTGATTCATATACAGGAGAAGGCAGTGATTTTTTTTCAGCTGTTAATAATGCAGAGCTAAAGCAGGATAAGAAATTTTTTACAGGTCATATGGAATTTATATTATCAGCTAATGAAGATAACAGAATAATGCTTGAAAATATAATAAAAAGCAATAAAATTCCTCCCTCGTGTTTTCTTGTATATAATGAAAATGCAGGGAAATTTATAGAAAACCTTGATTGTGATAAATTCAGTGGGATATTTAAAATAAGATATGAAAATGATAAAGCACTAAAAAAAGATATATGGAATATTGTTGAAGGAATAAATTCTAATGGTTACTGTTCAGTTGATTGTATACAAGGGAATAATTCATTCGGGGAAATTAATATAAAGTAAAACAAAAAATCCGAAAAGTTAATTAAAAAACTTTTCGGATTTTATTTAAATCTGATTTTTATTTTTTTCCATATATACTGCAAGTACAGAAACATCAGCTGGAGAAACTCCTGAAATTCTTGAAGCTTGTCCAATACTTATAGGTTTATGCTTGTTAAGCTTTTCTATCGCTTCAAGCCTTAAACCTTTTACATCATTATAATCCATATCAACAGGCAATGCTTTGCTTTCAAGTTTTCTCATCTGTTCAATGCTTTCAAGTTGTTTGGAAATATATCCCTCATACTTTATCTGAATTTCTATCTGTTCACATACTTCATATGGCAATTCAGGACGATTTTTATCAACATCTTTCAACATTTCATATGTAAGCTGTGGTCTGCGAATAAGGTCTGCAAGTTTACAGCCTGTTGAAAGAGGCGTTGTATTATGCACTACAAGAAAATCATTGACTTCAAGAGTAGGTGCTATATTAAGAGCTGAAACTCTTTTTATTTCACTCTCCACAAGCTCTTTTTTATATAAAAATGCATTATATCTTTCTTCGGAAATAAGCCCTATTTTATAGCCCGTTTCAGTCAATCGCATATCTGCGTTATCCTGTCTTAAAATAAGTCTGTATTCACTTCTTGAAGTCATCATTCTGTATGGGTCTGCACAGCCTTTTGTTACAAGGTCATCAATAAGAGTACCTATATATGAAGACGCTCTGTCCAGTATAAGCTCATCTTTACCCAGTATTTTAGATGCAGCATTTATTCCTGCAACAAGTCCCTGAGCCGCTGCTTCTTCATATCCCGAACTACCGTTGAATTGTCCTGCACCATAAAGTCCTTTAAGTTGTCTGAATTCCAAAGTAGGAAGAAGCTCCAGAGGCTGACAGCAATCATATTCAATAGCATATGCAGGACGCATTATTTCAACATTTTCAAGACCTTTTATAGTTCTTAAAAAATCACGCTGAACATCTTCGGGAAGTGATGAGGACATACCCTGAAGATAATATTCATCTGTTTCAAGTCCCATAGGCTCTACAAAAAGCTGATGCCTGTCCTTATCAGCAAATCTTACAACCTTATCTTCTATTGATGGGCAATAGCGTGGCCCTGTACCCTCTATTCTACCTGCATAAAGAGGTGAACGGTGAAGATTAGCTTTTATAACATCGTGTGTTTCTTGATTTGTATATGCAACATAGCAGGAAACTTTATTTTCAAGATTTTTACTATCTGTTTCAAATGAAAACGGAACTATTTTATTATCTCCGTTCTGAACTTCAAGAACATCAAAATCAATACTTCTTCTATGAACACGACAGGGAGTACCTGTTTTAAATCTTCTTAAAGTTATACCATTCTGTCTTAAACTCTCTGAAAGCTTTTCAGCAGCTGAAACAGCATCAGGGCCACTTTCATATGAACATTCCCCAACGTGAATTTTACCCTTGAGATAAGTTCCGGTAGCAATTATTACAACTTTTGCATCATATTCTGCATTAAGTTTTGTTTTTACTCCTGTTATACAGCCATTTTCAGTAAGAATATCAGTAATTTCAGCCTGTTTTATATCAAGATTTTCCTGTTTTTCGCATACTGATTTCATATATGAATGATATTTAATTCTATCAGCCTGAACTCTTAAACTGTGAACAGCCGGACCTTTTCCACGGTTAAGCATACGACTCTGTATAAAGCATTTGTCAGCAGCTTTTCCCATTTCACCACCGAGAGCATCTATTTCACGTACAAGATGACCTTTTGCAGTACCTCCTATTGAAGGATTACAAGGCATATTTGCAATCTGGTCAAGAGAAATAGTGAAAAGTACTGTTTTACAGCCAAGACGGGCAGAAGCAAGAGCGGCTTCAACACCTGCGTGACCTGCACCTATAACAGCTATATCATAACTGCCCATTTTCATAAAAAACACCTCTATCTATTAAGTAATCAAGGGCAGGGACTTCGTCCCCGCACCCCTCGTTAATAGTCAGGGCTTCGCCCCGACACCTACAAGCTTTTAAAAAAGCTTGACCAAAACTTTTATTTTTATTATTTTGTTTTATTTAAAAAATCATTTTTATTTTATATTATTTACCTTAAACAAAATGTTTCGCCGTCAAGTTTATCAACAAAATTCAATTAAATTTTGAATAGGCGAATTGGAGGTCGGCACTGCCGACTTTTGAAAAAAGCGAAACCAAAAACTTTAATATTATTATTTTGTTTTCTTCAATAAATCAATTTTACTTCCACAGTGAATAATTATATGAATTACAATTAAGCATATCAAAAAAGCCTTCTTCATAAATGTAATATCCAAGATATACTACATCATTGGTCATTTCTTCTTCAACGCCATTATCAAATATTTTTTCATTATGAAGAACAACTGCATAAAAATTATCCTTGCATATATGATAAGTTGTTGCAGAAGAATCCTGAATTATAGTTTTATCCTCACTGAGAGTATATCCACGCATATTCGCTTTAAGAGTTCGTTCAAGTTCTTCTTCTGTAAGTCCATATTCTTCAAGTGATACAAGCTTATCTGTTGCTTCCTGTCCATAATAAACTTCATATGTACCCGACATATATGAACCGTCTGTATCAGAACCGTCCTTATAATAAATAAAATCACCTGTATCCTCAAAGCACAGCATAGAATTATCGGATAATGTGAAATTATTACCGCTTATAAGGTCTTGTGTTCCTGTATTTATTTCTGTTGATAAAGTAATTTCCCTTAAACAAGTATCTTCTATGTAAATATCTTCATTATACATAGCAGAATATGATATTGTTTCATTCTTATTGGGTATTATGAGCAAATCAATAATATTATAAGCACCATCATTCTGTAGTTTCATATTTGCAACAAAAGCTTCTGTACCATCTTTGAGATACACCTGTTCAAGATTGTCATCATTTTCGATAACATTGTATTTTTCGTTATAATCTTCCAAAAGAGCTGAATAATAATCTTCAGGTTCATAATCCATAAGAGGAGTATTTCCCTGTAAAACATAAACTATCCCTGTATCTTCATCACGGAATACATTTTTTTCTTCATCAACCACTTCAAAATCTGAATTGATTTCAAACGATATATTTTCATTGTAATCAACTGTGAAATATTCAGAAAAGCTGTTATCATCTTCAAATGTATATTCTTCATCGTCCTCAAATGAATAATCTGGGTATTCTTCAACTATGATATCTTCAGAAAAGCTGTCATCATCTTCTGTTTCTGTAGTTAATACGCTTTTTATCAAACTACAGCCTGACATTGATAAAACCATACATAATAAAGCTGATAATGTTATTAATTTTTTCATATTATAACTCCTTTTATATAATGAAAATCCTCCTGTTTTTTGCAGGAGGATTTCCTTTTTACTGCTTAGCTCTTGTTTTAGCTCTTAATGTATTGCTGAGAATACTTTTTCTGATACGGATTGATTTAGGAGTAATTTCAAGCAATTCATCATCAGTTATAAATTCAAGGCTGTCCTCAAGACTTAATTTTCTTGGCGGTACAAGTCTTAATGCATCATCGCTTCCACTTGCACGGGTATTTGTAAGATGTTTTTTCTTACATACATTAACAACAAGGTCTTCTGCCTTAGGTGATGCACCTACAATCATACCCTCATATACAGGAGTACCTGCACCAATAAAGAGAGAACCTCTTTCCTGTGCGTTGTAAAGACCATATGTTACAGCCTCGCCTGTTTCAAATGATACAAGAGAACCTGTATTTCTCTTTGGAATATCGCCTTTATATTCCTGATAGCCATCAAAAATACTGTTCATTATGCCTTCGCCCTTAGTATCTGTAAGAAATTCATTCTTGTATCCTAAAAGACCTCTTGCAGGGATAATAAATTCAAGTCTTGTACGGCTTCCCTGTGGATGCATATCAATCATTTCACCTTTTCTTGTACCCATTTTTTCCATAACACAACCTGTACAGTCATTTGGTACATCTATTACAAGTCTTTCCATAGGTTCACATTTAACGCCATCAATTTCCTTGAAAAGAACTCTTGGAGTTGATACAGAAAGTTCATAGCCTTCTCTTCTCATATTTTCAATAAGGATTGAAAGATGCATTTCACCACGTCCGCAAACTCTGAAAGCGTCAGTATTTTCAGTTTCTTCAACTTTGAGTGAAACATCTCTTAAAAGCTCTTTGAAAAGTCTTTCACGGAGCTGTCTTGAAGTAACGAATTTACCCTCACGACCTGCGAAAGGGCTATCATTTACAGAGAAAGTCATTTCAAGGGTTGGTTCACTTATCTTAACAAATGGTAAAGCTTCAAAGCTTCCTGTTTCGCATACAGTATCGCCTATAGTAATATTTTCAATACCACTAATCCATACTATATCGCCTACTTTAGCTTCCTGAACAGGAACTCTCTTTAATTCCTGAATTTGCATAACGCTTACAATTTTTGAATTATAAGGCTTTTTAGATTCATGGTAATCGCCTACAGTTACATTCTGATTAACTTTTATGCTGCCTCTTTCAATACGTCCTATACCAATTCTTCCTACATATTCATTATAGTCAATTGAAGAAATAATCATCTGTAAAGGTGCATTTTCATCACCTTTTGGAGGTTCAATATAGTTTACTATTGTATCGAAAAGTGGAGTTAAATCCTTACCTTCTTCATACTGGCTTAAAGATGCAGTACCTGCCCTTCCTGAACAGAAAAGAATAGGGCTTTCAAGCTGTTCTTCACTTGCATCAAGGTCAAGGAGAAGTTCAAGGACTTCATCGCCGATTTCATCAAGTCTTGCATCAGGACGGTCAATTTTATTTACTACTACAATAACTTTATGACCCATTTCAAGAGCCTTTGAAAGAACAAATCTTGTCTGAGGCATAGGTCCTTCAGCAGCGTCTACAAGGAGAACAACGCCGTCAACCATATTGAGAACACGTTCAACTTCACCACCAAAATCAGCGTGTCCTGGAGTATCTATGATATTTATTTTAATACCGTTATAGCATACGGAGGTATTTTTTGCAAGAATAGTAATACCACGTTCTTTTTCTATATCTCCACTATCCATAACACGTTCTTCAACGTTCTGATTTTCTCTGAATGCACCACCCTGTTTAAGCATTTCATCAACAAGAGTAGTTTTTCCATGGTCAACATGGGCAATAATAGCAATATTTCTTAAATCTTCTCTAATCATAACATAAATCCTCTCAATAGAAATTAATTTACAAGTGACTATATATCACAAAACATTAAACTTATAATTTTTTGGCATCATTTATCATTGTTTCTATTAAATCATCATCACATCTTGCCCAAAAAATTTCGTTATCTGTTCCTGCCCATACATTTAGTGTATAGAACTTATAAACATGAATACCATCTATTATTTGATGTTCGACTTTTCTTTCTTCTGAATTTGAAACAATAATTTGAGTGAACATGAATATATTTACAGAAGAACACCTTTTGGTATATATACTTTTTAATTCAGCCAAATGACCAATAAGCATTTTTTCATCTGTATTTCCACCAAAACGATTATGATAAAAAATACATAATTTTTTATCATTAATATTTAACAATCTTTCATATCTTCTCTTCATTGTTTCTCGTAATTTTAAATTTCCCAGTACATCATGATGGGTAAATTCGAATCCATGCATACACAAATCCTGATATTTATTTTTTAGTTCATTGTATACAGTCAATCTTACTACTTTATTTTGCTCAACAAAATCGTATTTCATATATTCAGGATTTAAAAAATTTTTAAAATTATCTTTTTCTATCTGAAGAATATACTCTATATTAGAACGACCAGAAGAATAAGGTGTTGAATATGATTTGATATCATAACGTGATAATATATTGTCTGTTAAACAATTTTCTCCGAAAGATAAATATAATTTATTTTTTTTGATATTTTGATGTTTTTTTAAGTTTTTTGATAATTTATCAGGAATATTTTTGATTTTTTTTAAAATACTTCGTATTCTTGATTTTATAATTTTCATATTATTTACCTCTTTTAAAAAATTATTTATCTTTGCATAAAAAAAACCCGCATAAAATGCAGGATTTTCTTTAAAAAGGAATTAATGAAAAATGAGTGGGAGAGGATGGATTCGAACCATCGAAGTTAAAGAACAACAGATTTACAGTCTGCCCCCTTTGGCCACTCCGGAACTCACCCATTTATAAAATTCAATCAGAAAACTTTGTTTTCTGAGAGCTGGTGGACGGACTCGAACCCCCGACCTGCTGATTACAAATCAGCTGCTCTACCAACTGAGCTACACCAGCATAACAACAAGACATATTATATCATATCTTTTAAAGCTTGTCAAGTATTTTTTCAGCTTTTCAGAAAAAATTTTTCTGAGAGCTGGTGGACGGACTCGAACCCCCGACCTGCTGATTACAAATCAGCTGCTCTACCAACTGAGCTACACCAGCATAAAAAAGTCGAGGCGACAGGACTCGAACCTGCGGCATCTTGGTCCCAAACCAAGCACTCTACCAAACTGAGTTACGCCTCGTTTTCTTTATTTTGTCGTTCATCCCCTGACGACTTTATTATTATAACCTAAAAAAACAGAAATGTCAATACTTTTTTTTAAATTTTTTAAAAAAATTTTTGGAAATTTAAAAAACAGCGTTATTTCGGGATTTCCTTGATGTTTAATATTGATTTTTTTGCAAATATAAGTTAAAATATAATAGATATAAGAAAAAAATTTTTAAATATAATGAGGAGGTATCTTTATTATGCCCAGATTTTTTCTTCCTGTTTCAGCCAGTGACAAATTTATAACTGTTACAGGAGATAATGCAAGACATATCGGACGTTCTTTAAGAATGAAGATAGGAGAACAGCTTACAGTTACTTGTCAGGGGATTGATTACAGTTGTGTTATAGTTAAAATGACAGATGATACAATAATTCTTGAAATAACAGGTTTTGAAAGATGTCAGACTGAACCATCTGTAAAGCTTACTCTTTATCAGGCATTGCCAAAATCGGACAAGCTTGAAACAATAATTCAGAAATCTGTTGAACTCGGAGCGTCAAGGATAGTTCCTGTTCTTACATCAAGATGTGTTTCAAGGCTTAATAAAAGGGATTTTTCAAGAAAACTCGAAAGACTTCAGAAAATATCCCTTGAGGCTTCAAAGCAATCCGGACGAGGAATTATTCCGGAAATTTCAGAGCTTATTTCCTTTAATGAGGCGATTGAACAAATGAGAAAAGATGACTGTTCATTAATCCTCTATGAAAATGGTGGAATTAATTTCAAAGATACAGGAATACAGAAAGCACATAGCATTTCAATTTTCGTGGGCAGTGAGGGCGGATTTGATGAAAGCGAAGTCGAAAAGGCAAAATCAAACGGCATACAGCCTGTGTGGCTCGGCAAAAGAATTTTAAGATGTGAAACAGCACCTCTTACAGCAATTTCAATTGCAATGTTTTTGACAGAAAATCTCTGAAACTGTTGAAAAATTAATATTAATGTGCTATAATTAGTTTATGGAAAAAATATCGTAAAGTTATTATCCGTGTATAAACCGCAAATATACGGAAATGCTAATCTTATTCTTGCGGAGAAGGAGTTTTTGAAGTATGAAAAATACATTTCTTTGTATGCTTGGTGCATTGGTAGCAGTTTCTGCTGCAACTGTAGCTGTGGTGGCAGCTGCTAATTCAAGTGAAAACAAGAGAAAGAAAATTAAAGTGACAAAGTGTTCCGAGGCTGATATTGAAAACGATGAATTTTTTGAAGATGAAGAAGAATTTGTAGATTATACTTGTCAGTGCGGAGAATGTTGCTCTGAAGAATGTGAAGAAACAGCAGAAGAACCTGTAAAATCTGAAGAAAAAACTTCAGATAAAAAAGATGAAAAATAATTGAGTATAATCTGACACGGGAAACAGAAAAAAATCTGTTTCCCATTTTTTCTTTAAGATAATTTTCTGATTTCTGCACCTTTATAGTAATGTGAGAGAATTTCAGCGTATGTACTTCCCTGTTCTGCCATAGCGTTTGCTCCATACTGGCTCATTCCTACTCCGTGACCGTATCCTTTTGTAGTAATAGTAAATATTCCATTGTCATAATTTATATCAAAAGATGCTGAACGGAGTGAAAGTAAATTTCTTAATTCCCAGCCAGATATATCAATATCACCTGCTTTTAATGACATTACAGTATCTGACGCAGTACGTTCCTTTACTGAAAGCCATTGGGATTTATCCTCTGACAAAATTATTTCAGGATATTTTTCAGTAAGTCTTGCAGAAATTTCATCGGCTGTGAAAGTATATTCTGTTGTATATTTGGGAGCATTAATATCATCTTTACTATCAACGGGAACAAGGTAATCAATGGGACTTCCGAAAATATTTTCAGCACTTTCAGTAGTACCCGATGACATTGAATGAAAAGCAGCAACTATTGGTTTATCATTATACACAAGAATTTCATTTTCAACAGAATCAACAGCTTCTGAAATTTTACTGTAATATTCTTCAAAATTATCTCCGAAATATTGTTGTGCCTGTTCCTTTGTAAAAAATGCCTGATATTTTGAGCTGTCATTTGATATATATGCTCCTTTAAGCTCCTGTGTAGGATTTGCAAGTTCATTTTCACGTTGTCTTACTGCATATGTATGCACAGCAACTGCTTGTGCTTTTAAAGCTTCTGTATTGAATGAGGCAGGGATTTCAGCACATACAGAACCTATTATATATTCTCTGTCAGTCATTTCAATAATTTCTCCTGAAGATATGTCCAGTACCAGAAAAATTCCAGAATTATCATAAACAGCCGTTGAAGTTTCTGCTGTTTCAGATGTCTGAACTGTTTCTGTATTCTGTTCAATCCGGATAGCCTGCTCAGATGTTTTCTGTGGAATATTTTTTGATGTGCTTTTAT
>JAZKXQ010000263.1:0-1497 GCA_045611725.1 Oscillospiraceae bacterium | reverse complement strand
GTGCTGTTACTATCTGAGCAATCATTTCAGCCTGTGCAGAATTATCAGAAACTGTTGTTTCTGTTTCTGAAACATCTGTATTTTCAGTTACAATTGGAACATTCATCATCATTTCAATTTGAAGAATTGTTTCTTCAAGCTGTTGTTTTGCAGAAATAAGCTGTTCATACTGAACAGTAATCTGTGAAAGTCCGTCATTAATCTGTGTAAGACCATCATTAAGCTGAATTTCTCCATTTGTCATTGTTTCAAGAGTATCTTTCAGATTTTTTTCATTCTTTTCAATTTCTGCAAGACCATCAAGAAGTTCCTGCTCCTTTGAAGCAAGTTCTTCCTGACCTTCAGCAAGTTTTATCTCATTTTTGAGAATTTCAAAACGTGCTGCATCAATTCCTTGAGAACCCTCAATCATTCCATTGTTAAATTCTTCAAGAGCTTTCTCAAGTTCTGCTTTTTTATCAGTAATTTCTTCTTTTGCGTCATCAAGCTCCTGCTTTGCCTCATCAAGTTTTTCATTTACACTCTGTTTAAGTTTTTTATTTATTTCATCAATTTTTTCCTGACGTATTACAACATTAATATTTTCCTTAATAAGACCTGACGCTGTAACACTTCCCACGCCACTTATACTTTCAAGAGATGGTATAAGAGTTTCATCTGCATATTCGGAAATTTCCTGAATATCCATACCATCAACGCTTAGTGCGGCAACCATAACAGGAAGCATATCAGGATTAAGCTTCATAATTAATGGATTTCCTATTGAATCATTCCAAGCAGACTGGAGAGTATCAAGGCTTTCTCTCATATCAACGGTAACTGAATCCATATTTGCATTTTCTTCAAATTCAAGTATTACCAATGATACATTTTCGCTTGAGGTTGAAGTAATATTTTTAATATTATTTACTGAAGCCATTACCTGTTCAACAGGTCTTGTAACAGTCTGTTCAACCTCCTCCGGACTTGCTCCGATATAAGTAGTCATAACTACGGCATATGGAAGATTCATACTCGGAAGCAAATCGGGAACCATTTTTGTAAACGAAACGATACCCATAACAAGTACAATTATTACTGCAACCAGCACGGTATAAGGTTTCTTTACACTAGCTTTTGAAAACAAGAATATTTTCCTCCTTTTTTTTAATTCCTGTATCTATATAAACACGAGTTTAAAAGGAAATGCCGAAAAAAATTTCTCTCGTGCAGAAATTTTTCATAAGGAAACATTCATAAGCTAATTTACATTGATGCAGAAATAAATTTTTCTGCATCAAACCCAGTCTATATTATATAACCATTTAAATTTTTTGTCAATATATATTACAAAGAAGCAATGTCAGGTTTATGCAACTTTCACATTTAATTAAAAGAATGTAACTAAAAAGCACCAGTTTATAAAAACGCTACTTAACACAAATTCAACAAAAAGCTTTTTTTATTCATCAAATTAGATTTAATTGTGCAAAAAAACATATATAATTGACAACTAAA
>JAZKXQ010000262.1:0-3148 GCA_045611725.1 Oscillospiraceae bacterium | reverse complement strand
CTTTCTATGTACATTGCTCTCACAACGAGTGTCGGGTCTATCGGAATATTCACAGGAATATCGCTCATGTTAAGGCTGTAAAGGGTCCCGATAAAGCCGTTGTCGTAGCTGTTACGGAGATATTCCGAAATGCTTGCATACTGGTTGTCGTTAAGGTCTTTAAGGAGGAAATCAAGCTGATTTTTAATGTTCTGCTGAAAATTTCTCTGATAAATCTGAGATTGCAGAATTGATAACGTCTGCTCATCGGCATTGTCAATATTTTTCAGAAGTATCTGAATTTTTCCGTTTGAAATCTCAAGCTTTTCACAGACTTCCTCTATCGCCTGTCTGTAAATTTCTTTCAGTTGTCAGAATAGTTGCCTCTAACCTAAACATATTAAAATCAACTATATTTAAAATATATTAATTAAAAATCAATATTCTTATTATTTGTTCTGCCAAGAATATAATCGACTGATACATTATAAAAATCTGCTAAAATTATAAGATGTTCAACAGGAATTGTCTGAAATCCTCGTTCATATCTTGAATAAACAGTTTGACTTGTAAAAAGCAGTTTTGCTATTTCTGTCTGATTCATATCCATATCTTCTCTTAAATCTCTTAATCTATGAAAATACATAAAAATCATCTCCAAATTTTATTTAATATGCCAATTTTATATTTAAGACTAATTAGTACTATTGACTTTAACATATTTTTATGATATTATGTGTATTATAGTACTAATAAGTACTAAAATTCAAAAGGAGATGATTTAATATGTATTGTTACAATTGTGGAAATGAATTATCAGACAAAGCTGTAGTTTGTCCGAATTGTAAGACAAATAAAAGCGAAAATTCCATTTCACCAATTATTTCTATGATACCGATTATTGGAATTATAGTTGGTTTAATACATATAAAAACTAAAAATGGCAGAAATACTCTTTTACTTGCAGTCATTTTAAGTATTTTATATTCTTTTTTATGTATCGGATTAATCAACTTTCTTCAAGAAAATATCATTGAAATAATTAATTTCAATTTATAATACAAAAGGAGGAGTATATAATGTACTGCGAAAATTGTGGTAGTAAACTAAATATGAATAATTCAAAACTGTGTAATAACTGTGGATGTAAAAATGTCAGGTATTATGGTATAAACGAATTGAAAAAAGCATTTAAGTACATTAATATTTTTTTGACAGTAATTTCTGTTGCTGTAATCATTTTGTTATCGTTCAGCGTTTATGGATATATAAAAACTGACAAGATGGATGCTTCATTTTCTGAAATGGCAGACAGCTTCTATGAGTATTGGTCATATGAATACAACTATGGTGTTGAAAATGAAGGTGCTGATTTATATCGTGATTTTAATAGACTTGCAATTGATGCTTCAATCAGTAATATTCACTATGAAAAATGTGTAATATTTTTTGGATTAGCTTTAATATTACTTATTATAACTATTATAATAGTTAATGTTATTAATCGTAAAAGACTCTCAAAAACTAATGATATTAACAATCATAATTTAGAAATTATACCATAATTCAAAAACTCTCCAAAGCCAAAAAGTTTTGGAGAATTTTTGTATATCCCCAATCTGTATAGTTCATAAGATAAAGCGTCGCAGATATTGATTGAAGTGTCAACATCTGCTTCAACCTTAATCAGATATTCGCCTGTCATTTTATTAAGCACGTCAATAGCTTTTATGCGGTCTGTAGGAGCGTTCTCAGCGTTCTTTGCCATATCTGACAAAGTTATCTGCCTTTCTCTTGCTGTCATTATACGGGCTTCCTGTAGCTTCTCAGTGAGGTTTTTAATATGTTCTGCAACTCTCACATTCTCTAACAATTTACACGCATTTGCATTTGCATATTTTTCAGAATATCCCGCCTTAATTGCACTCTGAACGGTGTTCCCGCACTGAGCATAATATTCGGCAAATTTTTTCTGACGTTCATTCAATTTCAATGCGGTCACCGCCTTTCATAAATTTTCATACAACAAAAACACCGCCCTGTATCAGACGGTGCCTTTGCAATAACTCAAGGAGTATTATAAAATGACAAGTATCACTACTGGTTGCAGAGGACGGACTTGAACCGACAGCCTCAAGGTTATGAGCCTTGCGAGATACCATTTCTCTACTCTGCCATATACACCGACATTTGCCGGTGCATAGTACGAATTCCAATTTCAACGAGGAGGTAATGTGTAGGAAGGCAAGTGATGAAAACCTTTATCACATTTCCATGATACCATTTTATCACATAATTAGGGTTCATTCAAGTTCATTTGGGTTCAACTTATTCAGACCTTTTTTATGTTTTCTTTTTATTGAAGAAATACTGTAATTCATTTTTTCAGCAATTTCATCTGGTTTCATATAATCCAGATACCGATAAATGAAAACAGCCCCTTAATATTACCGTCATATTTAACTGTGAGATTTTTGGCACGTTCTCTGTCACGTTCCATGAGCCTTTTAAGTGCTGTCAGCTTTTTTTCCGTGTGAAACGCCCGATTGAGCCATTTTATCATTCCTATCTGTTCTGTTGTCATCACATTCTCCCTTCAACTTAAAGCACCTGCAAGGGTACATTCTGTCGCTTTCAAGACAAAACTTAAAGCTTTTACAGTTACGACAGGTCATTTTTAAACACCTTCCGTATCATAAAATTTTCTTTATTCAGATTTCTTTTACGTATGTAGCGAAAAGCCTCTTTCACAGATGAAAGCACAAGGTAATCACCTGTTTTCCAGTCGGCTAAGTATCTTACGCTGAACCTGTTGAAAATTGTAAAACCTATCATATTTCCTCCTATACAAGCTTTTCCGAACGTGCGTACTTCAAATCTTCTGCCATTGGAATTATACCGCCACAGAACGGGCATGGCTTTAATTTATTTATTTTCGATTTCATTTTCATCCTCCTGTTCCACGTCAATTACGCATTGCGAATTGTGAATTTCGCATTGGACTTCCTCTCCCCAGTTCCAGAATATATAGTCAGTCATGATTAACCTCCGTTATTTCGATTTCCGTTCTTGGATTATTTTTGTCATAGTCACCGCAAAGCTGTAGTTCTATGTGATTAAAGCTGTCATCAGCGATTATCCCTGCTTTGACAAGCCCGTCAAGGATAAA
>JAZKXQ010000261.1:0-4943 GCA_045611725.1 Oscillospiraceae bacterium | reverse complement strand
CCGGTGTTTTTATATTTCTTCCTCGAAGCAATGCCTTTTTATTTTTCGCTTCTTCTTTCCAGTTTTTAGGCATTATTTCATATACTTTTTCTATGTAACTCATTCTTATATTATATCACTTTCCTTAAGTGTACGCAAATGGGTTGCAGGGGAGGTACTCCCCTGCCTAATAGTCGTTTTATAACTTCAAAAGCAAAGCTTTTGAAGTTTTTTAATCAAAATGCTGAAAGCATTTTGATTTTTAAAATCGCTGTTCAAAGAACAGCGATTAATAAGCAATCAAGGGCAGGGACTCCGTCCCCGCACCCCTGTTTACTTTTTTTGAAAAAAAGTAAACAAAAAAACTTTAATTTTATTATTTTGTTTTCTCAACAATTTGATTTTATTTAATATTATTTGCTTAAATAAAGCTTGGCACTGCCGACTATTTTATAATATCAGTACCCATATAAGGAACAAGAGCTTCTGGAATAGTTACAGAGCCGTCCTCATTCTGATAATTTTCAAGGATAGCTGCAACAGTTCTTCCTACGGCAACGCCAGAGCCATTAAGAGTATGAACAAACTGTGCCTTGTCCTTAGGTGAATTTTTATAGCGTATACCTGCACGTCTTGCCTGATAGTCAAGGAAGTTTGAACAGCTTGAAATTTCAACATATCTGTTATATGAAGGCATCCAAACTTCTATATCATAAGTCTTTGCACTTGAAAAACCAATATCGCCAGTGCTAAGAGCAACTACTCTGTAAGGAAGTCCAAGCCCTTGAAGAACTCTTTCAGCGTCAAGTGTAAGCTTTTCAAGTTCATCAAAAGAAGTTTCGGGAGTTGTAAACTTTACAAGCTCAACCTTGTTGAACTGGTGCTGACGGATAAGACCTCTTGAATCACGACCAGCAGCCCCAGCCTCTGCTCTGAAACAAGCAGAATAAGCACAGTATTTTACAGGGAGAGAATCTCCGGAGAGAATTTCATCTCTATGGATATTTGTAACAGGAACTTCAGCTGTAGGAATAAGGAAATAATCATTATCCTTGTTATCTTCCGCACTTACGAGCTTATAAGCGTCCTCCTCAAATTTAGGAAGCTGACCTGTACCTGTCATTGAAGCACGATTAACCATAAACGGAGGGAGAATTTCAGTGTATCCATTTTCTGTATGGGTATTAAGGAAATAGCTTATAATACTTCTTTCAAGTCTTGCACCGAGTCCACGATAGAAATGGAATCTTGCACCTGTAACTTTAGCAGCTGAATCAGGGTCAAGGATACCGAGTTTTTTGCCTATATCCCAGTGTGCAAGAGGTTCAAAGCTGAAATTTTTAGGTTCGCTGAATTTTCTTATTTCAATATTTTCTGAATCATCTTTTCCAATCGGGGTAGTTTCAGATGGGATATTCGGAATTGAGAGAAGAAGATATTTCTGTTTTGCCTCAAGTTCTGAAATTTCAGAGTCAGCTTGTTTAATTTTTTCTGAAATAGCTTTCATTTCAGCCATAACAGCAGTAGTATCTTCACCATTTTTCTTCATAACAGGTATCTGTTTTGAAACTTTATTCTGTTCAGCTTTGAGAGAATCTGTTTCAGTAGAAATTTTTCTTCTTTCAGCATCGATTTCAATAATCTGGTCAATATAAGAATCGAAATCTGCATTTCTTGTTTTCAAGGCAGTTTTTACTGCCTCAGGATTTTCTCTTATTCTTTTAATATCAAGCATTTTTTATAACCTCTTTTTAAAAATTTTTTGACATATCCGAAAGTCTTTCAGCAATTTCGGAAAGGTCATCTTTATTAAAAAATTCAAAAGTAAGAGTACCCTTACCTTTTTTATTGGCTTTAATATTTACTTTTCTTCCCAATATTTCTTTAAGGCTTAATTCCATTTCTGTATAATAGCTGTCTTTTGCCACAGATGGTGGAATTTTACGGCAATGTTTTATGCTCGAAACAATTTTTTCAAGCTGTTTTACAGTAAGATTTCCCTCTGCACATTGTTTTGCAAGAGATTTCGTAGTTTCCATATTTTCACAGGAAAGAAGAATTTTTGCGTGACCGACAGTTATAATTCCATTTTTTAGCATATCCTGAATTTCTTCCGGAAGTGAAAGAAGTCTTATGGAATTGGTTATGTATGAACGTGAGCGACCGAAAAGTTCAGCGATTTTTTCCTGGGTCATACTGAATTTTTCAGTAAGTTCTTTATATCCCGAAGCTTCTTCAATGGGAGAGAGATTTTCTCTTTGAATATTTTCAATAAGACTTATCTGCATAACTTCTATATCAGAAAATTCACGGATTATAACAGGAATTTCAGTAAGTCCTGCAAGTCTTGCAGCACGCCATCTTCTTTCACCTGCAACTATTCTGTAAAGACCATCTGAAACAGGCATAACGATTACAGGTTGAATTATGCCGAATTGTTTTATAGATTCTGCAAGATTTGCAATAGCTTCATCATCAAAATCTTTTCTCGGCTGGGATTTATTAGGTTCAATTTCCATAATTCTGAGAGTTTTCTTGACCTGAATTTCTGATGTATTGTCATCGAAAAGAGCATCAAGACCTGTACCGAGTCCACCTTTTTTCAAAGCCATTATTTACATCCTTTCAACAAAATTTTCTTATATTTTATTCCCAGTATTTCACAGCCAAGACGTGCATAAGCCTCTGTACCTTTGGAAGATTTATCATAATACATAACAGGCATACCAAAACTTGGAGCTTCTGAAAGCCTTACATTTCTAGGAATTGTTGTATGAAACATAATATTGGGAAAATGCTTTTCGACCTCATTGACAACATTTAATGTTATTTTTAGTCTTGGGTCAAACATAGTGAAAAGTATTCCCTCTATTTTCATTGAAGGATTTGACTTCATACGGATATGTTTTATTGTATCTGTAAGTTGTGCAAGACCTTCGAGCGAATGAAATTCGCACTGCATAGGAATAATAACGCTGTCACAGGCATTAAGAGCATTTAATGTAATCAGACTTAATGAAGGAGGGCAATCGATAAATATGAAGTCGAAATTATCCTTACATTTAAGAATCTGCATTTTAAGTCTTTCAAGACGGTTTTCGAGTGAAATAAGTTCAAGCTCTACACCTGCGAGGTCAGAAGACGCAGGGATTATACTTACATTTTTAAATTCAGTGGGAAGAATAGCATTTTCGATAGAAACAGAACCTGTAATAACATCGTAAGAAGATATAGTTAAAGACTTTTTACGGATACCGAAACCACTTGTTGAATTACCTTGAGCATCAATATCAATACAAAGAACTTTTTTATTTTTTGAGCCAATAAAAGCAGAAAGATTCACTACTGTGGTAGATTTACCAACTCCACCTTTTTGATTGGCAACAGCAATTACTTTTCCCATAAATCCTCCCTGTAAACTGAATAACATAGATATTATATCATATAAAAAAGAAGATGTAAAGCAGAATTTTAAAAATGTTCCACGTGGAACATTTTTAAAATTGTTGTAAATTTATATTGCTTAATGTTATGCTAATTCGATGAATTAAAAAACTATAAAATGTATTAAATACGTTGATTGCAAAGTTTTTTAAGGGGAAAACCTCTCGTGCAGGTTTTCCCCTCTTTTCAGCCTAAAGGCTGAAAATTCACCCTTTTCGAGCGTTTAAACGATTTCAATTCACTGCGTGAATGCTTGGGGCTTTGCCCCAAACCTCACAAGCTTTTGAAAAAGCTTGATCAAAACTTTTATTTTCGGACTTTGCTTAATGCTTTATTTTTGTCGAACTGGCGTTAATGTTTGCTTTTGGTCCAGTAAATTCCCTGATAAGTTCCACGTCTTGCAAATTCCTTGTCGATTTCATTCATAACCACAAACTTTTTTAAAGTCCACATAGGAGCAAGTAAAGTATCTCTGTTTCCATCGCCTGTTACACGCTGAATTATAACATTCGGAGGCATAATTTCAATCTGATTGCATATAAGCTGAACATATTCCTCAAGTGAAAGTAATGGAAACGGTTTTTCAGCATACTGTCTGCCAAGTTCTGAATCTGAAACTATGTGTAGCATATGAAATTTTACACTGTGAGGCTCAAGACGGGCAACCTCACGAGCAGACTGAATCATCATTTCAGTAGTTTCATATGGCAGACCATTTATAAGATGTATGCATACATTTATATTTTTCTCTTTTAATTTCTGATAAGTTTCAAGAAATTGTGAATATGTATGGCATCTGTTTATTTTTTCAGCTGTTGAATCAAAAATACTCTGCAAACCGAGTTCAATTGTAAGGTATGTTTTTTCTGATAATTCTGAAAAATATTCTATCATTTCATTAGAAATACAATCACTTCTTGTAGCAATGGCAAGACCTACTGTGTTTTCAAATAAAAGTGCAGTTTCATACATTTTTTTTAATTTTTCAGGAGGAGCATATGTATTAGTACCAGCCTGAAAATATGGAATATAAAAGCCTTCATTCCATTTTGATGACATCATATTTTTTTGTTTTTCAAGCTGTAAAAGTATGCTGTCCTGAGGATTTCCACCAAAATCCCCACTACCACTTGAAGAACAGTATATACAGCCTTTTGAACTTTTAGTGCCATCACGGTTAGGGCAGGAAAGACCTGCATTAAGTGATAGTTTTATAACTTTTTTTCCGAATTTATGCAATAAAAAATAATTCTGTGTATGATATTTTTTATTGTCATCTGAATATATAAAAGACATTCAATTCAACTCCTTTACGATTTTTTGAAATTTATTATTAAGCTTTCGAGCCAGTAAACAATTAATTTTATTTAGCTTTGTAACGAATTGGCTGTCGGCACTGCCAACTTTCGAGCCAGTAAATTATAAATTTTACTTAATTTTGTCACGAAATAAAGTCTTTTGCCAAGCTTTTCTTCAGAAAAGCGGAAGTTTTTTGCCTACTTTTTTGAAAAAAAGTAGGT
>JAZKXQ010000260.1:0-2517 GCA_045611725.1 Oscillospiraceae bacterium | reverse complement strand
ATATGACTGGAGAGATTTTACTCCGATATGAGTATTGTTCATTATAGCTCTGATACCCTCGGCACTTGCTCTTGCGGCAGCCATTGTTGTTATATAAGGAACTCTGTGCTTGATAGCTGATTTTCTTATATAGCTGTCATCGTGAATACTGCTCTTTCCTGCAGGAGTATTTATGATAAGCTGAATTTCTCCATTGGCAATCTGGTCTGTAATATTAGGACGACCTTCATAAATCTTGAAAATTCTTTCAGCTGGAATACCTTCTTCAACTATCATTTCATAGCTCTTGCCTGTTGCAATGATATTGAAACCAATATCGTGGAATGCGTGAGCAATTTCAAGAAGTTCAGCCTTATCTCTGTCACATACGCTAAGGAGAACATTTCCCTTGAATGGAAGTTTAACCTGAGTAGCTTCCTGTGCTTTATAATAAGCCTCACCGAATGAATCTGAAAGTCCGAGAACTTCACCTGTTGAACGCATTTCAGGACCAAGAACAGGGTCTACTTCCTGGAACATATTGAATGGGAATACAGCTTCCTTAACTCCATAATGCTTAATTTCACGGTCAGTAAGTGATGCAACAGGAGATTCATTTCCTGTAAACTGGGTAGTCATAATTTCAGTAGCAATTTTAACCATATTTATACTACATACCTTTGAAACAAGTGGGACAGTTCTTGATGCACGAGGATTTGCTTCAAGAACATATACAGTATCTCCCTCAATAGCATACTGCATATTCATAAGACCACATACATTCATTTCAACTGCGATACGCTTTGTATATTCCTTGATAGTAGCAATCTGTTTTTCAGTAAGATTTTTCGCAGGAAGAATACAAGCTGAATCGCCTGAATGAATACCTGCAAGTTCTATATGTTCCATAACGGCAGGTACAAAGCAGTTAACACCATCGGAAATAGCGTCTGCCTCACATTCTGTAGCGTGATTAAGGAAACGGTCTATAAGAATTGGTCTGTCTGGAGTTACACCTACAGCAGCAGACATATAAACCTTCATCATATCATCATCGTGTACAATTTCCATACCACGTCCTCCGAGAACATATGAAGGACGAACCATAACAGGATAGCCGATACGGTTTGCAATTTCAAGTGCTTCATCAACATTTACAGCCATACCCGATTCAGGCATTGGAATTTCAAGACGTTCCATCATTTCACGGAAATTATCTCTGTCTTCTGCAAGGTCAATAGTTTCAGGAGTTGTTCCAAGAATATTTACACCATTTTTCTTGAGGTCTGAAGCGAGATTGAGAGGAGTCTGACCTCCGAACTGAGCAATTACACCTACCGGCTTTTCCTTTTCGTGAATACTAAGAACATCTTCAAGAGTAAGAGGTTCAAAATAAAGCTTGTCAGATGTATCATAATCTGTTGAAACTGTTTCAGGATTACAGTTTACAATAATTGATTCAAAACCAAGTTTTTTAAGTGCAAGTGCTGCGTGAACACAGCAATAGTCAAATTCTATACCCTGACCGATACGGTTAGGACCACCACCAAGAATCATAATCTTAGGCTTGTCTGTATTGACAGGACTCTTATCTTCTTCAAGATGGTATGTTGAATAATAGTAAGCTGAATTTTCAGTACTGCTTACGTGAACACCTTCCCACGACTGACGAATACCGTATTCATATCTTGCATTTCTTATATCATCTTCTGGAATTTCAAGAATCTGGCTGAGGTAACGGTCGCTGAAACCATCAAGCTTAGCCTGTTTAAGAATATCTTTTTCAGGAACTTTTCCTTTATTTTCAATAAGAGCATTTTCTTCTTCAATAAGCTCAAGCATCTGTTCAAGGAACCAGTGTTTGATTTTTGTAAGATTATAGATTTCTTCAATTGTTGCACCTTTACGGAGTGCTTCATATATAATAAACTGACGTTCACTTGAAGGAACAGTAAGCATCTGGAGAAGTTTTTCCTTTGAAAGTTCATTGAAATTCTTAGCAAAACCAAGTCCATATCTTCCTGTTTCAAGACTTCTTATAGCCTTCTGGAAAGCTTCCTTGTAAGTTTTACCGATACTCATAACTTCGCCTACGGCTCTCATCTGAGTACCAAGTTTATCTTCTGCACCTTTGAATTTTTCAAAAGCCCATCTTGCAAACTTGATAACGACATAATCACCATCAGGAACATAATCAGCAAGAGTACCATATTTTCCACAAGGTATTTCTTTAAGAGTAAGACCACACGCAAGCATAGCTGAAACAAGGGCGATAGGGAAACCTGTAGCTTTTGATGCGAGTGCTGACGAACGTGAAGTACGAGGATTAATTTCAATTACTACTATACGGTCTGAAACCGGGTCGTGAGCAAACTGACAGTTACAGCCACCTATTACTTCAATAGCTTCAACTATTTTATATGACTGCTCCTGAAGTCTTTTCTGAACATCTTCGGAAATAGTGAGCATAGGAGCAGAACAGAATGAGTCACCTGTATGAACACCGATTGGGTCGATATTTTCGATAAAGCATACTGT
>JAZKXQ010000259.1:0-5831 GCA_045611725.1 Oscillospiraceae bacterium | reverse complement strand
TCTTTATGCTCGATACGGCGGTGATACTTCAGCTGTAAACGCTACAATTTCAAAAGCATCAGAAATTGATGAAAACCACAAATTCGGCGATTGGTCAAGCGGAGAAATTGCACCTCCTGTTGAAACAACCGTAACTACAACAGAAACTACTACTGAATCTACAACGGAAACTACTACTGAAATTACAACTACTGAATCTGCAACAGAAACAACTACTCAGTCAATAACAGAAACTACTGTTAACAGTGATACTTCTTCAGGCGGTTCAACTGTTGAACCTACATTACTTGGAGATGCAAACTGCGATACTATATTTGATGTAAGAGATGTTACAACTGTTAACCAGTACATAATAAAGGCTGTTGTTTTTGATGAACAGGCTATTGCTAATGCTGATGTTATCAAAGATAGTGTTGTAGATGTTTCTGACCTTGGACAGATGAAAAAATTCATCGTAAAGCTTATAGATAAATTTTAATCAGGTGATATATTGAAAATTGTACTTCAAAGAGTTAAAAAAGCAAGTGTATCCGTTGACGGAAAAATTACAGGAAGTATAGATAATGGTTATCTTGTACTTCTTGGAATAGGAAATGAAGATACTGAAAAAGAATGTGAAAGACTTGCACTTAAAATAGCAAATCTGCGTATATTTTCAGATGAAAATGACAAGATAAATCTTTCCTTAAAAGATGTAAATGGAAGCCTTCTCGTAGTTTCGCAGTTTACATTATATGCAGATTGTCGCAAGGGTAATCGTCCTAATTTTACAATGGCTGGAAAACCCGATATGGCAGAAAGACTTTATAATTATTTTGTAGATGAATGTAAAAAATATGTTGATAAAGTTGAAACTGGAATATTCGGAGCAGATATGCAGGTTGAACTTCTTAATGATGGCCCTTTCACTGTTATTCTTGAATAAAAAATATGGCAGACGTTTTTAAAGCGTCTGCCGTTTTTATTGTATTATTTTTACTTTACAAGATTTTTTTCTGCTGATGCAAGTTTTACGCATATGCAGAAAAGTTTCATAGCTGTTCTGAGTTCTTCAACTGTTGGGAATGATGGTGCTATTCTTATATTTCTATCCTGTGGGTCTTTTCCATATGGGAATGTAGCTCCAGCTGATGTAAGAACAACTCCTGCTTCTTTACAGAGTTCAACTATACGCTTTGCACAGCCTTCTTCTGAATCGAATGAAATAAAGTATCCACCCTCTGGATTATGCCAGGAACCAATTCCAAGAGGTGCTATTTCTTCTTCAAGCATTTCGATAACTACATTGAATTTTGGTGCAAGTATTTCACGATGTTTATCCATATGGGCTTTAAGACCATTAATATCTCCAAAGAATTTTACGTGTCTTAACTGATTAATCTTGTCATAGCCTATTGTAGCAATTCCAAGCTGTTTCTTGATATTTTCTATATTCTTTCTGCTTGATGCCATTGCAGCAACGCCTGAACCTGAGAATGAAATCTTTGAAGTAGATGCAAACATAAATGCCATATCTTCATTTCCAGCCTTTTTACATTCATCAAGAATATTAAGAACTGATACAGGATTTTCAACAAGGTGATGTATGCAGTATGCATTATCCCAGAATATACGGAAATCTTCTGCCTTTGGACTAAGTGAAGCAAGTCTTTTTACAGTTGCATCAGAATAGCAGATACCCTGCGGATTTGAATACTGAGGAACACACCAGATGCCCTTTACAGATGGGTCATTGTTTACATATTCCTCAACCATATCCATATCAGGACCTTCTTCTGTCATTGGAATATTTATCATCTTTATTCCGAAAAATTCACAGATTGAAAAATGTCTGTCATATCCAGGAACAGGACAGAGGAATTTAACTTCATCAAGTTTGCACCAAGGAGTACTTCCATTAATACCGTGAGTCACAGCTCTTGCTATTGTATCATACATAGCTGTAAGACTTGCATTACCATAAACAATAACTTCTTCAGTATCAGCACCAAGCATATCAGCCATAAGCTTTTTAGCCTCTGGAATACCATCAAGACAGCCATAATTTCTGCAATCAAGACCGTCTGAAGCACTCATATCAGAATTTGCTGAAAATACTTCAAGCATAGGCATTGTAAGGTCAAGCTGTTCTGAAGCCGGCTTTCCTCTCGCCATATTGAGTTTAAGACCAAGTGCCTTAAATGAATTGTATTCCTTTTCAACATCAATTTTAAAATCAGCTAACTGCTGAGCATTCATTTCACAAAGTTTCATAAATAAAAATCCTCCGATACTATTAATTGTTCATTATATATATAATAATACAAAATAATTGTTTTTGCAAGTATTTTTATCAAATCCTGCAAAAATTCTCTTAACAGCTATAAAAATATGCAATTTTTATGATGTTTTTTGAATAAAAACACTGTTTTAAATCCAAATTCCATTTAAATACAGTAAAGATTTGTTTCCCACGCAGGAATATAAAGCTGATGCCTTATAAACATCTTATAATCTGGATTAAGGGATTTTATAAATAAAGGCAGTTCAAACATATCCTCATTTCTATGATAAAGAGAAATCATAAGCTTTGGAGCATTTTTCATTATTGTATTCTTACTGCCCTTTAATACTTCATACTCTGCACCTTCTATATCCATTTTTATTATTGTAGCATCGTTGCTTTCAGGCATTAAATCAACGCATACTGCGTCAATCATATCCCCTGTAGGATTTACAGCAGACTGGCGACCGCTTTTGGCAGAAAAGCATACCTGTGTATTGCTGTTCCATACAACTGCATTTATAAGCCTTATATTCTCAAGATTTTCAGTATTCTTTGAAAGTTTTCTGAAATTTCTTCTGTCGGGTTCAACTGCAACTATGTTTTTATATCCTCTGGAATATTTTAAAAATTCAGCAACAGTATCTCCGTTATATGCTCCAAGGTCAATATATACCTCATCTTCTGAAGGTCTGATTATACTATTGTATACTTCTTTCTTATCAGTTGTGCATCTGTCAAGGTATTCAATTTTCCCACTTATTTTGAAATTAATTACATCTGCATATACTTTTTTGGAAAAATCATCTTCAAGCATATCATATACCTGCTGAATTTTTTCAGCATTTTCAAGACAGTATTCATAAGTAAAAAGTCCATCACCTGCAACAGGCACATCAGGAGCATAAAGAGTATATTTTTCTGAAAGGCTGATTATTTTATCATAAAGACTCTGATAACCAGCAGCAAATGCAAGTACTATTACAAAATCTTCAACAGATTTTTCAATTTCAGAAAGTTTATGTACAAGATGTCCATTAAAACTATGACCCCTTACAAATTCATCACTTGCAAAAAATCCTGCCACCGATATTTTATATTCCTCAAAAATTTTAAGTATTTTTAATGCTCCATCGCCCATTCCGAAAATAAATACTGGTCTTTTTTCGGATTTAAGCAAATCCCAGCAATTTATTTTTTCTGTTATAAAATCAAGCATTTAAGCTTATCAACTCCCTTAAAAATACAGAGCATATCTTTAAAAAATATGCTCTGCAAATCTATCTTAAAAGCAGACTAATCCCATCGCAGACCGAAAGCTTTTCTGTGGGCATAAAATACAGACATCTGCCACTTCCGACAGATATATGATGGTATTATTCTTCTTAACTATATTTTATGCCATAATGAGTAAAATGCAACAAGGTAATTAAAGGAATTTTCAGACTTTATTCGTATTTTTTCTAAAAGATATATAACTTTCCAGTATTATTACTGCTGCTACTGCATCAACCACATTTTTTCGCTTTTTTCCTCTTGTATTCGTTTCATTAAGATAATTATGTGCTGAAACAGTTGTACATCTTTCGTCCCATAATTCAACCTCAAGACCTGTAAGTTCTTTAAGCTTTTCAGCAAAATTACTGCATTTTTCAGCTCTTTCTCCAGATGTTCCGTCCATATTTTTAGGATAGCCTACAACTATCATTTCAGCTTTCTGTTCAACAGCCATATCAGCTGTCTTTTTTATACATTCATCAAAATTTCTTTCGTGTATAACTCCAACAGGAGATGCAAGAAACTCTGTTTTATCGCATATTGCAATTCCTGTTCTTGCGTCCCCGAAATCAACTGACATTATTTTCATATTTTTAAAAATCTCCTACCAAGGCTGTACTGTACCAATTATATCTTTTACAGAATTTATACCCTTACTGTCAAGAAAATCATTTATACCATCAACTATATCAACAGGTGCATATGGATTTGTAAATATTGCAGCACCTACCTGAACAGCAGAAGCACCTGCCATCATCATTTCAACAGCATCTTTGCCGTTGCTGATACCGCCCATACCTATTACAGGGATTTTTACAGCATTGGCAGTCTGCCAAACCATTCTTACAGCTATAGGGAATACTGCCGGACCTGACATACCACCCATATTATTTTTAAGTATTGGTCTGCGTGTATTTATATCTATACGCATACCAAGAAGTGTATTTATCAATGATACTGCATCAGCACCTTCAGCCTCAACAGCTTTTGCAATATCGGTAATGCTTGTAACATTCGGAGAAAGCTTTACTATAAGAGGCTTTGAAGTTGCTTTTCTTACAAGCCTTGTAATTCCGGAAGCTCCCTCGCAGGATACTCCGAAAGCAGCTCCTCCCTGTTTTACATTAGGACAGGAAATGTTAAGCTCTATCATATGAACATCTGTTTTATCAAGCTTTTCAGCTATCTGAACACATTCTTCTGCTGTAGAACCTGCAATATTTGCAATTATAACTGTATCTTTAGTCATAAGGTAAGGTAAATCCTCAGCGATAAAATGGTCTATTCCGGGATTCTGTAAACCTACGGAATTAAGCATACCCGATGGAGTTTCAGCAATTCTCGGTGCAGGATTTCCATTTCTTTTAGTAATAGTAGTTCCCTTTGTAGCTATTCCACCAAGCCTTGAAAGTGGGAAAAGTTCTTCATATTCCCTGCCGTATCCGAATACTCCCGATGCAGGAATAACAGGATTTTTAAATTCAACTCCTGCAATTTTTACAGATAAATCAGCCATTACCAGATAACCTCCTTTGAATTGAATACAGGACCATTCTTACAAACGTGAGCAAAATGTTCAGAACCATCAGCCTGTTTTGTCTTACAGGCACATACAAGACAAGCACCTATTCCACAGCCCATACGTTCTTCAAGGGATACCTGACATTCTATTGAAAATTTCTCTGCAATTTCAGAAACTGCTTTAAGCATAGGCTTAGGGCCACAGGCATAAATACAGTCAGGCTTTTCCTTTTCAATTTCTTTTTCAAGAGGAACTGTTACAAGACCGTGAAATCCCATTGAGCCATCATCGGTACAGATTATTGTTTCTGCTCCTGTTTTTTCAAAATCATTTTTAAGTATTACTGCATTTGCATTTCTGAAACCTGTTACAGCAACAGACTTTTCTCCATAAAATTCCGCAAGAGGAAGCATTGGAGGAGTTCCAATTCCTCCACCTATAAGGATAACTTTTTTATATTTTTCATCAACAGAAAAACCGTGACCGAGAGGAGCTATCATATCTATCAAATCATTTTCATTAAGCTTTGATATTTCCTCCGTGCCTTCTCCTCTTACTTCAAAAACTATTCTTAAAGTACCTTTTTTCTTATCTATTCCACATATTGAAACAGGTCTGCGGAGAGTATATCCATCTGGAAGTATATGGACAAACTGTCCTGCCTGAGCAACCTCCGCAACCTCTGGGCAATCAATTATAAAGCTGTACATCTGACAAGCTATTGATTTCTTTTCTGAAATCATGCAAAATTGACTGAGAAAGAAAAAG
>JAZKXQ010000258.1:0-1717 GCA_045611725.1 Oscillospiraceae bacterium | reverse complement strand
CGCTTATTCTTTCAATAGTATGGCCTGTTGTACAGATGGGTATTAACTCATTTGGAGTATGGATAGCAAATTCTTCTGAAACCTCTCCATTACTTGCACCGTTTATATATGGAACACTTGAAAGACTTCTTTTACCGTTCGGACTTCATCATATGCTTACAATTCCTATGAATTATACATCTTTTGGAGGGACTTATATAATTCAGACAGGAGTTAATGCAGGTACTACCGTATTCGGACAAGACCCGTTATGGCTTGCGTGGGTTACAGACCTTATAAACTTTAAAAATGCAGGGGATATTGATTCTTATAGTCATCTCCTTGAAACAGTAACACCTGCACGTTTTAAAGTTGGTCAGATGATTGGTGCAACAGGACTTCTTATAGGCGTAGCATTGGGAATGTATAAGCGTATTGATAAAGATAAACAGAAAAAATATCGTTCAATGTTTATTTCAACAGGTCTTGCGGTTCTTCTTACAGGTGTAACAGAACCTATTGAATTTATGTTTATGTTCTGTGCTATACCTCTTTATATTGTTTATGCAGTTCTTCAGGGATTTGCATTTGCACTTGCAGGAGCAGTTGATTTAAGACTTCATTCATTCGGAAATGTTGAATTTTTAACAAGAGTTCCAATGTCATTAAAGGCTGGACTTGGAGGAGATATAATAAACTTTGTTATATGTACAGCTATATTCCTTTTTATAGGATATGCGGTTTCATATTTTATGATAGGAAAATTTAAACTTGCAACTCCAGGACGACTTGGAAATTATGAAAATGCTGAGGAAAGTAATGAGAGTAAATCATCTTCTGAAGTTCCTGTAAATAGTCAAGCTGAAAGAATAATAGAACTTCTTGGAGGACGTGAAAATATTGTATTTGTTGATGCCTGTATGACAAGATTAAGAGTTACTGTAAAAAATCCCGATATAGTTGCAGATGTTCAGGAATGGAAATCCGAGGGAGCGTTGGGAATGATTAAAAAAGACAATGGTATTCAGGCTATATACGGAACAAAAGCAGATGTATTAAAATCAGATATAAATGATATTCTTGAATAAAGTGAAATCCGTAGAATACAGCTGTATTCTACGGATTTTTAGTTATGAGCAATATAACCCTATAATTATTCCTGCAATGTCTGTTATAATAAATAGTATTGAAACCTGTATTCCTTCTTTATAAACTTTTTTCTCCACTCAGATGAATATTTATATGGTTTCATATGTTTGCGATAAATGTCCATCATAGCACAATAAAATTCCTCACATTCTATAAGTGCAGAAATAAGGAATATTATGCCATAACATAATATACATACAGACATTTTGATTAAACTATCTGAAAAAATTAAAGCAATAAATATTCCATATCTTAATATAAATGCTTTTGTTACAATAGCTTTTTCCTTTTTGTTTAATTTTTCTTTATGTAATTTTTTCATAAAATCACCGTATAAAAATCAATCTTATAAGTATTCCTGTTACAAGAAAAATCACTGATGTAACATACATAAGCTTGTTTGATTTTTTTATATCTTCATATTCAGCATTTCTGATATTATCTCCTATTGTTTCTTTTTCCACAGGTTTTCCGAAATAATTATGAGTGCCTCCGAGTTGTATATTCAATGCTCCGGCTGTAACTGATTCTGTTTGTGCAGAATTTGGTGACAGATGTTTTTTTCGGTCACGGATAAATATTTTCAATG
>JAZKXQ010000257.1:0-2325 GCA_045611725.1 Oscillospiraceae bacterium | reverse complement strand
TGGATTATGACAGCCTTTGCATTTATGAGGACAGCCCTGAACGAATAAAGTAAATCTCAATCCAGGGCCATCAACTATTGAATCATTGGCAGTACCTGCAATTCTTATATCCATATATTTTACATATGTTTAAGTCTGTCGTTTACTTCGGAACGTTTTGCATTGTTAAAACGGTCAAGAGTTCCGACAAGATAACCTGTAATTCTTCTTATTCTTTCAAATGGCATATCTTTTGTTTCAGTTCTGTGGCACATAGGGCATACATCACCGATTATTCCTGTAAATCCACATACAGGGTCACGGTCAACAGGGTGATTGATTGAGCCGTAGCCTACGCCCGATTCTTTCATATGCCTTACAATTTTTTCAAAAGCGTCAATATTATTTGCAGGGTCGCCATCAAGCTCTACATAGCTTATATGACCACCATTTGTAAATTCGTGATAGGGAGCTTCTATTCTGATTTTATCAAAAGCTGATACAGGATAATAAACAGGAATATGAAAAGAATTTGTATAATAATCCCTGTCTGTAACTCCCTCTATTATTCCATAACGTTCAGCGTCCATTTTTACAAATCTTCCCGAAAGTCCTTCGGCAGGAGTTGCAAGAAGCGAGAAATTAAGACCTGTCATCTTGCTTTCATCATCAACTCTCTTTCTCATTCTCGAAATGATTTCAAGTCCGAGCTGACGAGCTTTTTCGCTTTCTCCGTGATGAGCTCCGATAAGAGCCTTTAAAGTTTCGGCAAGACCTATAAATCCTACAGAAAGAGTTCCGTGCTTTAAAACTTCTCCTATTGTATCATCTTTGCCAAGTTTTTCGGAATCAAGCCATATTCCCTGACCCATAAGGAAAGGGAAATTCCTTACACGTTTCTGCGATTGAATATTATATCTGTGCATAAGCTGGTCGATTGTAAGGTTCATATATTCATCGAGAAGGTCAAAGAAAACTCCAATATCGTGGTTAGCTTTTATAGCAAGTCTTGGAAGATTTATTGAAGTAAAACTTAAATTTCCTCTGCCACAAACAGTTTCTCTTGACTTGTCATAAACATTTCCTATAACTCTTGTACGACAGCCCATATATGCGATTTCTGAATTATAATCTCCCTCTTTGTAGTAGGAGAGATTGAAAGGAGCGTCAAGGAATGAGAAATT
The DNA here is from genome assembly GCA_045611725.1 of Oscillospiraceae bacterium. Classification (GTDB taxonomy): domain Bacteria; phylum Bacillota; class Clostridia; order Oscillospirales; family Ruminococcaceae; genus UBA5884. The sequence continues at coordinate 1,162 of JAZKXQ010000257.1, read as the reverse complement.
AGGGAAAAGACGTTTTGCAGAAACACGACAAGCGAGTCTGAAAAGGTCATAGTTTACATCATCTTTATTATAGTTTATGCCTTCTTTTATTTTGAATATATGTATAGGGAAGATGGGTGTTTCACCGTTTCCGAGACCTGCTTCATTGGCGAGAAGAATATTTTTAATTACCATTCTTCCTTCAGCAGAAGTATCAGTTCCGTAATTTATAGAACTGAAAGGAGTCTGAGCTCCTGCTCTGCTGTTCATTGTATTAAGGTTATGGATAAGAGCCTCCATAGCCTGATAAACTGCTCTGTCAGTTTCCTTTTCGGAACGTCTTAAAGAGAATTTCTGAATTTTCTCAGCAGTTTCTCTGTCAGTGAGTTCGCAAAGTTTTTCCAGTTCATATTTCTGGTAGTCATTATTATTGTCAAGAACAGGAACAAGACCTGTTTCATTCTTTACAGCGTCAAGAATTTCCTGTGCCTTTTCATTCTCATTTTCGATACCGAGTTTAAAATTAAGGCATCTTGCAATATTCTGTTTATAACGGTTTATATAAGTTTTCTTTACGCCGTCTGCCATTGCATAATCGAAATTTGGGACGCTCTGACCACCGTGCTGGTCATTCTGATTGGATTGTATCGCAATACAGGCAAGTGCTGAATAACTTGCAATGTCGTTAGGTTCACGGAGGAATCCGTGACCTGTTGAAAAGCCATTTTTAAAGAGTTTTATCAAATCAATCTGACAGCAGGTAGTTGTAAGAGTAAGAAAATCGAGGTCGTGAATATGAATATATCCATCAGCGTGAGCCTTTGCGTGTTTTGAGTCAAGAACATAAAGCTCATAGAACTCCTTGGCACTTACAGAGCCGTATTTCAGCATTGTACCCATAGCTGTATCGCCATCTATATTGGCATTTTCACGCTTTATGTCGCTATCCTTTGCAGATTTGAAAGTAAGGTCTTTAAATACTCTCATAAGATTTGTTTTCATTTCTCTTGAGCGAGTTCTTTCATATCTGTAAAGAATATAAGCCTTTGAAGTCTGAACATGACCTTCATCTATAAGAACTTTTTCCACTATATCCTGAATCTGTTCAACAGTAGGAAGTTTATCTGGATATTTATCCTCTATAACTTCACAGGCTTTTGATGCGAGAAACATTGACTCATTG
>JAZKXQ010000256.1:0-2492 GCA_045611725.1 Oscillospiraceae bacterium | reverse complement strand
TTTTTATCCCATGATAAAAACACTTCAGATAACTCATGATAATTAACAGCATCTGCGTATGGTGGGTCTGTTATCCAGAAATCTGAAACATTTTTTATATTTCTTGCATCTGATAAATTAATATTAGCTGGATTTTCAATAGGATAATTATTTATAGGATACATCCAACAATTCCCTAATGATAATAACGCTGAACATCCATAATTAAAAAACGTATTGAACGCTTGATTAGTGAATATCCAAACAGTTTTTTCAACACCACTACTGCTAACCCACATGCTTAGTTTTGAATTAAAAAGTATAATTTTATTTAATCCAAGAATTGCTGAAACTTTAATATTATTAGGGAGATTGTTAGTAATCATCTTAGAAAACATACTATTGATTAATAGTTGTCTTGGATTAAACAATTGATGCCAATATTTCCAACCACGTTCCCTTATAATTTGCCCAGTATTATAACCATTTTCAATCGACATAGATGGAATATATCCATTATTTTGCCAATCAGAAAAATTATTAGCTACTATATTTCGTACCTTTTCTTCATTACGAAGGTCGCTTTCATTCGGAGAGCGATAATATCTTATCTTTTTCTCTTTGCCGTTCGAAAGGATTTCTGTATGTTCATACTTTATTGCGTATAATCGCTCATAGAATGTGTCATCAGGGCGTGCTTCAAACTCATCTTTTTCCCAATGTCGCAAACCATATATGGTATTTCCATTTTCGTCAGTTCGGTCTTTTCGCAGTACTGAAATAGGGGTGGATTTTCCACAGCATGGACAAGTCATCCCTGTTGATGAAACTGTGCCATTTTCAGCTTCTTTCATTTCTGAGGCAGTAGCATTCATTTTAACTTCAAAATCAAATTTATTTCCATTTGAAATTAATTTTGCAATGGTTTTTGTCCCTTTACCAATAACCCAAGAAGGTGCAAGAGGTACAAGTGTACCACATTCAGGGCAAATTGTTTCAACACAGTAAATATATGAAACAGCACGGTCTCCAAGTTCGTTTGTTTCAATTCCTAATCTAATGATTTCTTCATTTACTTTATTATAAACATTTTCTTGAAAAATTCTTATTTGTTCAAGTTCTTCTGGTTTAGCACCAGCGATATTTATATTATAGCAATTAAACTTTAAAAAAGGAAGCTATTAAATCGTCAATTGAAGCAGAGGAATAGATGTTACTTTTTATGTAAGATTTAAGATTAGCCCATAATTTTTCGATTGGATTTAATTCAGGTGAATATGGAGGAAGAAAAATTAAATGTTGGTTATATCTGCAAGCAATTTCAGTAAGTTTATTTTTTCTGTGAAAGGATGCATTATCCATTACGATAACTGTACCTTCCGGAAGGTATGGCAAAAGACACTGCTCAAACCAGAATTCAAACAGTGTACTATCTGTAGTTCCATTATATTGCAATGGTGCAATGATAGCATTACCTAATTTTGCAGCAACAATATTTGTTCGTTGAAATTTTCGTCCACGAATTTTTTCTATAACGATTTCACCCCTGGGAGCATATCCGTATTCACGATATAAACAGGAATCTATTCCGGTTTCATCAATATATGCAATGTTTTCTTTAGGTATATCTGCTATTTTTTCGAGATATTCATTTACTAATTCTTCTTTTTGCTCATAATAGCGTTTTGTCTTTTTTTACGTGTGATTCCAAGACGTTTCAGAGCTTTGCTGACTGCCATTATACTACAATTAAATTCTTCAGCTATTTCTCTTTGGTAAGCATCAGGATGTTTCTTTACATAATCTTTCAGCTTTTCTGGATTGATTTTTTTATACCCTCTGTTTAAGGGTTTATTTGATAAATCTCCTTTTTCTTTATATTGTTTTACCCATCTGCTGACTGCACTTGTTCCTACATTAAATATCTCACTTGTTTCTTCTAATGTATGTCCGTTCAGGCGATACTTTACTGCTCGCTCTCTTAAATCTTTACTATAACTCATTTTTCTATTTTATCATATTTTATTGATAATTTCAAGTTTAATTACTATAGCCCATGTTAATAACCCTGCAATAGGATTCAAATCGCTGGCATAAACATTACATCCAATACGTGCTGCTTCAAATGGAATTGAACCACCACCAGCAAAACAATCGCCAACTGTGACAAGTTTGCCATAACGCTTCAGTGACAATTGCTCAATAGCCTCAGATAAATTAGTGGCATTAATACCAAGATGTTCATTTATTTCTTTCCAGCTCTCTTTTCGAATATTGGTTAATTGTTCTGGACGTATACAATAATTGAGTTTTTCATCATATCCGAGTGTTTTGAAAAGGCGTAGTTCGATATCATCTCTATCCACACTGTCTTGAAGTTTTATTTTACCATCTTCAAATTTAAACCATTCATCAAGATACTGTCTGAAATGTTTGCTTTTGCTTGCAATATCATACATATCTCCAACAGAAATGCGTTTTTCTTTTCTGTCAATAAGACCATTTGTGTCCAT
>JAZKXQ010000255.1:0-7110 GCA_045611725.1 Oscillospiraceae bacterium | reverse complement strand
AAATCCAGGGAGAGTGTTTATTTCATTGAGTATTATATCTCCGTCATCGGTGAGGAAAAAGTCTACTCTTGAAAGTCCTGTACAGCCCATAGCCTTGAATGCCTTTACAGCAGTTTCTCTTATTCTTACAGAATCCTTATCGCTTATTCTTGCAGGAATATAGAGATTTGTTGAATTGAGAATATATTTTGCATCATAGTCATAAAAATCGTTGCAAGGTTCAATTTCGCCTACTGAAGATGCAAAAGGTGATTCATAGCCGAAAACAGCAACTTCAAGCTCTTTACCACTAATAAATTCCTCAACAACAACCTTTGTATCGTGTGCAAAAGCTATTTTAACAGCGTCTTTAAGGCTCTGGAGGTCAACAGCCTTGTTAATTCCTATTGAAGAACCACAGTTTGCAGGTTTTACAAACAATGGAAGACCGAGTTTTTCAATAATTTCATTACATCTTTTTTCAAGATGACTTATTTCATTTATAGTGATAACGTCCCATTCAGCTGTAGGAATATCATTTCTGTCAAGAATTGTATGAGTAACAGCCTTATCCATACAAGATGCAGATGCGATAAGGTTACAGCCTACATACGGTATCTTTGCGAGGTCAAGAAGTCCCTGTAAAGTACCATCTTCACCGTTTTTTCCGTGAAGTACAGGGAATACAACATCAATTTTTTTGATTGAATAAGAACCATTTTCAAGAGTTATAATACCTCTGTGGAGAGGGTCGGGGGAAATAACTGCTGGAGTGCAGTCAGGATTGTGTTCCCATTTTCCTCCTGGAATATCATTTACAGAACCTGGATAATAAAGCCATCTGCCTTTTTTTGTGATACCGATAAGTATAACCTCATACTTATCCTGTGGTATGCTTTTTATAACATTTGAAGCTGAAACGAGTGAAACATCGTGTTCACTTGAAGCACCTCCGAAAATAACTGCAACTCTGGTTTTTGCCATTAAAAATCTCTCCTTAAATAAAAAATCAAGATATACCAATAAAATATTTTAACATACTTTTAAAAAAACTTCAAGCAGAATAATTAAATATGATGTAGAATATATGTAAATAATTTGATTGATACTGTAGAATATGACCGAAACAGGAAAAATATGACTTTTCAGAAGATAAGATATTCAATAATCTGATTGGACATAAGGAAACCATTCGGGGTAAGACATATACTGTTGTTAAGAATTTCTGCAAGACCATTTTTTATAAGATTTTCGGATTTTTTAATAACAGTGCTGTTGCACATATCGAGAGGAAGTCCACTTTTAAGCCTTAAAAGGAGCATTGCCCTTTCAGTGAAATCCCCACATATTTCATCTGTTATAATTTCTGTCTGAAAATCATTTTTAATAAATTTTTCAAGATTTTTCGGAACAGAATATCTTTTGCCATTAAAATATGAATGAGCAGAGGGAGCGATACCAATATATTCCTCACATTTCCAGTATTTTAAATTATGACGGCTTTCAAAATCCTTTTTTGAAAAATTTGAAATCTCGTATTGCATAAATCCGTATTTTTCAAGATTTTCAACAGTTTGGAGGTATAAATCGGTTGATGAATCCTCATCAGGCAGATTTTCAATAATTTCATTGCAGTTAAAAGGTGTATCGGGTTCAATTTTAAGCATATATGCAGAAATATGCTGTATTGGTATTTCAGAAATTTTCTTTAATGTATTCTGTAAGCTTTGGGAAGTCTGATTACATATTCCAAGCATAATATCACAGGAAATATTTTTAAATCCTGTGTTGTATGCAGTATCTACGGCATTTAAAGCCTGTAATGAAGTATGTTTTCTTCCCAGTGCTTTAAGTTCATTATCATCAAGGGATTGTATACCTATTGAAAGTCTGTTGATACCAGCTGAAAAAAATCCCTGCAATCTTGATTTGTTTAAAGTATTCGGATTGGCTTCCATAGATATTTCAACAGAGTTTTCAACATTAAACAGTTTAAATGTTGAAAACAGTATTTTTTTAATATTTTCTGTCGAAATAAGGGAGGGAGTACCTCCACCGAAATATATTGTGTCAATAATTCTGTCAGTGCAGAGTTCAGAATATTTTTCAAGATTTCTTATAACTGCATCAGTGTATTCCTGTTCATTTTTTTTTGAATATGATACGGAATAAAAGTCACAGTATGGGCATTTTACGGCACAGAAAGGAACGTGAATATACAATCCGAGAGTGTTTTTATTACTATAAGTCATTGCGGTTATTTTTATCGAGGTCACACAGGAGTGCATTAAAAATTCTGCCTATGAGCCACGCTGAAACGATTACAATAAAAGCTGAAAGAGTAGTTCCGAAATCCGTGACAAAAACAACGATTGTATAAATAAGAGCGATACCCATAACAATACTGTTGAAAATTGTTGATTTAAGACCGTGAACGCAATGTTTTCCACAATTCTGACAAACAACGCCTTTTGAGGTCATACCACCTGCAATAAATTTCTGGAAAAGAGTAAAACTTTCCTTGTGACAGTAAGGACATTCATATTTTTTCATTTTTTATTTCTCCTTAAAATTTTTTATTATATTATAGCATATGTTTTTTATTTTAGCAATTTTAAATTATTGTGAAAAATTCAGCCTCACTTTAGTGAGGCTGATATATTCAAATTAATTCTATTTTAAGTTGTTTTCCTAATCCTTTAGCAAGTGCTTGAAGTGTTGATATACTGGGAATACAAGAACCATTTTCTATTCTGCTTATATTTGATTGTCTTACACCAGAAAGTTCTGATAATTGTTTTTGAGTCATATTTTTTTCACAACGTGCCATAACAAGCATTTTCATAATATCATATTCAAATTCGTGTTCTTCCCACTCTTTTTTGAACTCTGGATTTTTTAATTGTTCATTCAGATATTTTTCAAAATCGTCCATATTAAAATCTCCTTTCATAATCTTTTTTTAATTCTAAAGCTTTTTTTATTTCACTTGCTGGTGTTTTCTGAGTCTTTTTTACAAATCCACTTACAAGAATAATTTTCTTTTCGATGTAAAAAAAGTAAAATATTCTTGATATGTTACTGGATTGCTTTATTCTTAACTCAAACAAACCATCTTGAATATGTTTAGAGTATGGCTCTTTAAGTGAATTTCCACATTCCTGCAAAAGCTTTATTTCTTGTAAAGCTTTTCTTTTCATCTTAATATCCAAGTTATTCAAAAAATCTTCAACTGGTTTCTTTTTGTTTTCTGTTTCATAGAATATTATTTCAAACAAGCTTATCACCTTTTTGATTATTCCTTTCAAGTAATATTATATAACTTTTAAGGAATATTGTCAAGATTATTTTAGCAATTTTGATTAAAAAAACTCCAAAAGCTTTGCTTTTGGAGTTATGACTTAATTTTTATCATTGTGATTTTGCATAGTACGTTTTTTGATATTTTCTTCCTTGAGTATTCTTCCATCTCTTATAAGTTCAGTAAGAAATTCTGAATTATTTTCAGAAATTGCATTTCTGTATGTTTTTAGATTTTCAATCAGCGTATCTATTTCAGTTAAAAGACAATCTTTATTCATCAGAAAAAGATTACACCACATTGTTTCATTCATAGTGGCAGTTCTTGTCATATCCTGAAAGCTTCCACCACTGAAACCTGTTTCATTCTGCATTGCAGGACTTTTAACATAAGCACTTGATACGATATGTGCAAGTTGCGAAGTATAGGCAATGGTTCTGTCGTGTTCTTCGGGAGAAGTTATTACAATCTTTCCAAACCCTATTGATTTTGCAAGATTTACAATAGTATTCTGAGCCTCTTTGCAGGTATTTTCAACAGGAGTTATAATGAAGTTGGCATTTTTAAAAATATTTCCATCAGAATTTTCAAAGCCGAAACATTCTTTTCCAGCCATAGGGTGAGTACCTATGTAATGAACTCCGTATTCTTCAGCCTTGTCATTAAGTCTGTGAACCATACTTCCCTTTATACCGCATACATCGGATAATATTGAATTTTTTTTCATTTTTGGGATTATATTATTCATATATTCCTCTGCAATCTGAGGGTGAAGGCATACTATAACAATATCGCACAATGAAATATTTTCATCATTTAATTTTTCATCAACAGCACCACATTGAATTGCTGATTTTACAACATTTTCATTATTGTCATCGCCTATTACAGTATATTCTGTATTATCCTTTATAGCCTTGCATAATGAACCACCAATAAGCCCAAGACCTGCAACAAGTATTTTCATTTTTAAGATACCTCTGATAATTTATTTTATAATTTTATTTTCAAATTCACAAAGTTTTGAAACATCAGTCATAATTTCAGAGAATACAGCAGGAGTTATTGACTGAGCTCCATCGCACCACGCTTCCTGTGGATTTGGGTGAACTTCTATCATAAGACCATCAGCACCTGCAACAACGGCAGTTTTAGCAAGAGGAGCATTAAGAGATGTTTTTCCTGTTGCGTGGCTTGGGTCAACTACTATAGGAAGATGTGTAAGCTCTCTTAAAAGCGGTACTGCTGAAATATCAAGAGTATTTCTTGTAGCAGTTTCAAAAGTTCTGATACCTCTTTCACAGAGAATTACATTTTCATTTCCTCCTGAAAGAATATATTCAGCACTCATAAGCCATTCTTCGATAGTATTTGAAAGACCTCTTTTAAGGAGAATAGGCTTATTGCAGTGACCGAGTTCAGCAAGCATTTCAAAATTCTGCATATTTCTTGCACCAATCTGAATTATATCAACATTTTCAAAAAGGTCAAGATGGTCAAGGCTCATAAGCTCGGTAACAATAGGAAGACCTGTTTCCTGTTTTGCAATTTCAAGGAGTTCAAGACCTTTAGCTTTAAGACCTCTGAAAGCATAAGGTGAAGTTCTTGGCTTGAAAGCTCCTCCTCTGAGGAAAGTAGCCCCTGCCTTTTTTATTTCCTTTGCACAGCCTACAATCTGTTCTTCTGTTTCAACGGAGCAAGGACCTGCAATTACTCCGAAATTATTTCCGCCTATTTTAGTATTTCCAACAGTAATTACAGTATCTTCTTCGTGGAATTTTCTGTTTGCAAGTTTATAAGGTTCAGAAACTCTCTGAACTTTTTCGACTACATCAATTGCCTGAAGATTTTCCATATCAACCTTTGAAGTATCGCCAACGATACCGATAATACTTGACTGAGTACCTTTGCTGAAATGAACCTGCATACCTTTATCTTCAAGATTTTTCACAAGATTCTGAATTTTACTTTCTTCAGCATTATGTCTGCATACAATAATCATAATTAAAAACCTCTTTCAAAATATAGTTTACTTTTACTGTTTAAAGTATAACACTTTAAATCATAAAAGTCAATAGATTTTTTTTAATTTTTTTATTGCTAAATTATGTATTAGTTAATCTTGTTTAATAAAATTAACATTTTATTAAACATTTTTTTGTATAATTGTGTTATAATGAAAAAGTACACATTTTAACAGGAATAATTTGTTATAATTCTGTTAATTATTAATGTGTATAAAGGATTGTTGTTTTTTAATAATAAAAAATGAAAGGAGATTTTAAAAATTATGTCAAGGTATAGCTTTTCGCATATCACTCCAAAAATTGAGGAACTTTCAGGACTTTGCAAAGCAAATTATAACATTGAACCTGAACTTTATCAGAAATATGAAGTAAAAAGAGGTCTGCGTGATATTAATGGAAAGGGCGTTCTTGCTGGTCTTACGGATATAAGCGAGGTATGTTCAACCAAAACAGTCAATGGTGAAACAGTTCCCTGCGACGGAAAACTTTATTACAGAGGTATCGATGTAGAAGAAATTGTTAACGGATTTATTGAAGATAAGAGATTTGGATTTGAAGAAACAGTTTATCTTCTGCTTTTCGGTGAACTTCCAGACAGCAAGGAACTTAAAACATTCAATACACTCTTATCAGATTTCAGACAGTTGCCAAATTCATTTGTAAGAGATGTAATAATGAAATCTCCGAGCAATGATATGATGAATACCCTTGCAAGAAGTGTACTTACTTTGTATTCATATGATGATAATGCAAATGATACATCAATTCCGAATGTTTTACGTCAGTGTATACAGCTTATAGCACTTTTCCCATTGCTTTCAGTATACGGCTATCAGGCTTTTGCACATTACAAAAATAATGAAAGTCTTATAATACACCCTCCGAAACCGGAACTTTCAACAGCTGAAAATATTCTGTATGCTCTCCGTCCCGACAGAAATTATACAGAACTTGAGGCAAGAATACTTGATATAGCACTTGTACTTCACGCAGAACACGGTGGAGGAAACAATTCAACATTTACAACTCACGTTGTAACATCTTCCGGAACAGATACTTATTCAACAATAGCAGCCTCACTGGGTTCACTCAAAGGTCCAAAGCACGGAGGAGCAAATATAAAAGTTGTCCAGATGTTTGAAGATATGAAGAAAAATATCAGCAACTGGAACAGCGAGGAAGAAATCAAGGAATATTTAAGAAAACTTCTTCATCGTGAAGCATTTGATAAATCAGGTCTTATCTATGGTATGGGACACGCTGTTTATTCAATTTCAGACCCAAGAGCAAGAGTTTTCAAGCAATATGTTCAAAGTCTTTCGGAAGAAAAAGGACTTCACGAAGAATTTGCACTGTATTCAAATGTTGAAAGACTTGCACCACAGGTTATCGCAGATGAAAGAAAGATTTATAAAGGCGTAAGTGCAAACGTTGACTTTTACAGTGGATTTGTATACAGAATGCTTGATATTCCAACAGAATTGTATACTCCTATTTTTGCTATTTCAAGAATTGCAGGTTGGTCTGCTCACAGAATAGAGGAGCTTATCAACGCAAATAAGATAATTCGTCCTGCATACAAGGCAGTAGCCGAAAGAGCAGAATACAGGAAACTTTCAAACAGATAATACAGATTATAATTCCGTACAGATGAAACAACAATTCTGTACGGAATTTTTTACAAAATCATTGATAATATTTTAATAATATGATATTATAATATATTATATATTTCTGTTATACGGAGGATTTATGGGTAATATCATTGTTATTGCATTTCTGCTTATGTTTTCTGCTATGTTT
>JAZKXQ010000254.1:0-5623 GCA_045611725.1 Oscillospiraceae bacterium | reverse complement strand
ATTCCTCTTTTTATTCGTGACCCACTGAATTTATATTTTTGAGGATTATCTGCATTATATACTGGTATTTCATCTTTATCCCAAAAAGATGCTTTGGAGGTATAGCTTTCTTCCTGTTTGACAAAAACAATTCCATTTAATTCACAAAGATATTCAAGTTTTGAACGTAATTTGCCATATGGTATATTTACAAAATTCTGATTATTTTGTTTCCCCATATCTGTATTACGCTGGAATGTTTCATTATAACCTACTACAAGTGTTCCAATATCATAATTAATACAATAATCTATGATTTTTCTCGCTACTTTGCTCATATAATCATTTACTCTGCGATTTCTCTTATCTGCTATTATTTTCTGTTTATTTGTTGTCCTTTTTTCATTTCCCTGTTTATCCTTTATACTTTGTAATCTTGCATTTTCTTTATTATACCACTGATTTATGGATTTCAGTTTTCTGCCATCTATAATGAATGTTCTTCCCATACTTGATACAGCCGTTACAAGATTATTTACCCCTAAATCCAAAGCAAGTGCATTGTTTTTATTAAGATTTCCCTGAATACATTCAGTTTCATATATATACTGAATTTCAAAGAACCTTGCTTTTGACTTCGGAATAATCCTTATTTCCTTAATTTTCTTTCCATCAAGTATTGGAGGTATCTTAATTTCTACAGGTTTATGTGTTTTCTTAAACATATTGGAATATGGCAGAATTAATTTATTTCCATTTAATCTGACAAATCCTATTACAAGTGTTGTAAAACCATCTTTAGGGAGATAATGTGGCAATTTACAATCTTTAAAAGAATACTTTCCTTTTTTAGCAAGTTTAAGCAATCCAAAAAAGCTTTTAAAAGAACCATCTACTTCTTTTAGTATCTGCTGTGCCATATTAGAATTTAACATTTTATAATTTTCACTATTTTTCAGCAGAACATAATTCTTCTCGTACCTCAAATACTCTCCCTCTGTGAAATAATATTGTCTTACATTGTATAATGCTTCATTTGTAAGATTTTTAGCTATATGACATAATTCTCTGATAATACAATATTCTTCTTTAGATAACTGTTTTACTTGTTGTTTTACTGTAAGATACATCAATTTTTTCCTCCTTTCTTTCAGATTCAGAATATTATCTGTACACCTATTATAATGTACATTTTACCATACATCAAGTATTTTGGTAAAATTGACATTCATCCCCCACTTTCGCTTCGCTTAGAAGTGGGGGTATTCTGTCAGAAGTTGATAAACTTATTGTTATAATTAATATTATAGCAACAAGGGAAAATAAAAATATTTCATTATAATTTTCAGTAATGGCATTTAAAATGGCTTACATTTTTAAGAAAAATGGAAAATACGGACTAAGAAATAGAGGTGATGAAATCTTACCAGCAGTTTATCTTGCAATAGCATCTGGTTTGAATGAGGGTATTTTTATTGCTGTAGATGAAAATCTTAAGGTATGTGCTTTCAGGAGTAATGGTAATCAAATTGTTGATTACAAATGCGATGAAGCTTTAAAGATTAATAACAAAGAAGGTACATTTGTTATTTCAAAAGATTTAAAAGCTGTTTATGCTACACAGTATGATGTAACGATGGTATCATCAAAGTTGTTTTACACATCAACATATGGAGAGAGAAGCAAAACTTCTGTTTTTAAATTAAATGAAGAAAAGGATAAGTGGGAAGTTGTTATCAATGATGTGTTGTCTCATAATGTCAAAGTTGATAATGAAGTTATTATTGCAAGAATTCCTTCACTGGAAACTTGGATAATTACAGATAAATCTGTAAAAAATTTTAAATGCAGTATGAAATTTGAGAAAATTGTACGTAGTGTACAAAACTGTCAGATACAATTTTTTCAATATGATGAAACAGGAGTCTATGACTTAATTAACAACAAAGAATTGTTTAGAGTTAAATGTGCTGATAGGAAATGTTGGAATGTTTATCTAAATTCAGAAACAGATGAAATAGTATGGATAAATAGCAATAATCAGTACTGTTTCATAAACGAAAAGCAATACACTCTCTGGGAAAGTGAAAATTGTCATATAGAAGGAATATTAAATTCCTCTAATTTTAGACTATTTTCTCCATTATTTTCTCCTAAAACAAACACAAATATATTAAAATTACGTAGCAATGATAAATATCGTCTTGTAAATTTAGATAACGAAAAAAGAACTGATGTATATGACAATATAGAACAATTGAAACTTAACAATGGAAAAATAGTTTTTAAGGTTCATAATAATGCAAAAATTGGTATTATAGATAAAAATTTTGATTTCATTTTTCCTGTTGAATATGATATCATATTTTATGTTGATGCAAACAATACATTCACCATAGGAAAGAATAACAAATATGGACGTGCTAATTCAGATGGTGTCATTGTATCTCCAATAATATGGGATAAAATATCTCGTTGTGATGAAAATAATTATGAATACATTCAAGTAAAATTGAATAATAAGATAGGTGCTATTAATCCTGAAGGCAAAGTTATATGTGAACCAATCTGGGACGAATCATATGGTGGAATACATCCTAATAATATAATTTTGTCAAGGAATGTTGATGACGGCGAAAACCAAAAGAAGATTATAAGCATTATAAATTTCGATGATGGGATAATCTTTGAAGAAGAACTGGATAGCATTGAAAGAATTGCAGAATATTATGTGAAAACTATTAAGGGCAATTTAACAGGTGTTTACAATGTGAAGGAACGAAAATATGAGCTTGAACCTTGTATTTGTTGCGTTTTTGAAAAAAATGATATAATCTACATAAATACTCTTACAGAATCAAGAGAAATAAGGCTTTAAATCAATTCAAATTCGACAAAAATAAAATATTAAACAAAATGTGTGAGTGAATGCCCCTACCTTTACAGGTGGGGGATTCGTAAGAAGTCAATTATTTAAGTTTCTATTCAAATATTTTAGGTAATCCTTATTTTTACAGGTATATCCACTTCGCCACTACTGTATAGAGTTTCTAAATTCACAACGCTACTTTTTAAGTATACTTAATGCTCCTTTACATCTGCATTTAAAATTTTGCCCTTATATATCAAACAAAAAAGGACATAATAATAACTTTTTGTAAGTTTTTGGGTAACACAAAAATATTAGTTAAAGGAAATAAGGAATTAATATGATTTTTTATACTGCAGACCTGCATATAGGTCATAAAAATGTAATAAATATGTCAAACAGACCATTTTCATCAGTAGATGAGATGAATATATCTTTAGTCAATAATTGGAATTCAGTTGTCAGCGAAGAAGATGAAGTTTATATTATTGGTGATGTGTTGTTCAATCTCAAGAAGCACACAGATTTATATATTACTCAACTGAAAGGAAAAAAACATCTGATTGTTGGCAATCACGATATACAAAATCTTGACAAAGAAGTGTTTACAAGTTGTTTTGAAAGTATTAATGATTATTTATGCATAGATGATGAAGGGCGGAAAGTAGTACTATTTCATTATCCTATTTTGGAATGGAATGGTTATTTCAGAGGATATTATCATATTTATGGTCATATTCATAATAATTTTGATAATTTTGCTAACTATACTATGGGACAGATAAAAAATGCATTTAATGCGGGAGTAGATGTAAATGATTTTACTCCAAAAACATTAAACCAATTAATCGAAAAAAATTTAACATTATAAGGGTAAAAAGCATTATGTTAAAAAAAAACTTCCTGTCGAACTCACATTAAACAGGTCTAATGTGTACAACAAATGAAATAGAAAGCATAAATGCTGATTTCAGAATAACAGAGTTATACATAAAATGGAATGACAGACCTGTTGCAAACTGGTCACTTGTACGTAACCAGCTTTTTATGAATGCAAGTATATCCGAACGCTAAACTATTGACAAAACCATAGATAATTGAATCTCTCTTACTGAAAAGTAAGGGAGATTTTTTTGTTTGATTTCAGATATGCCTCTCAGACCGCTGAAATTACCCCTACAATCGATTTTCAAAAATTTTTAATGAAATTACCCTATGAAGCAAACACCCCCTTAAAACGGCTTTATTTTGCTATTATTTGAATTACAACAAATTCGTCAGGTCAAAAAAGTCTGATTCTGAAAAAAATTCTATGAAAAAATGAAAAAACATCTGATTTTTGCTTTTCAGAATTATTTGATTTTTTTCCTGTTTTTTTTGAAATCCAAAATTTTTAATTTATTTTTTTCAAATCAATCAAATCAATCGTCTTTTTCAGAAAGAAAAATCCAGGAAATTCCAGTAAAATTCCCTCTTGTTTTGTCTTGTTTTAATATCTTGTTTTAAATACTTGTTTTATACTTGTTTTAGACCCCTCGCAAACCCCGAAACAACAGGGTTTGCGAGGGTGTAAACCGTAGTTAATCTAATGTAAACCGTAGTCAATCTAATTGAAAACCGTAGTCAATCTAATGTAAACCGTAGTTAATCTAATGTAAACCGTAAATTTATTATTGACAAAATAACGGTATTATGTTATATTTATATATGAAAGGTGGTAGTAATCTAATGAATGACAAATATTTAATTGAAAAAAGTAATATTCTGAACAATTTCAAATGTAAACCAAGAGAACATATGACATTAAATGAGTTGAGATTTTTTTGTATGTATGTTTCAAAATTAAATCCTCGTGACCCCAAAAAGCGAGAGGTAGAAATTAAATTGAAAGATTTTGAGGAAATATTCAAAATAAAATTAAACACCACTGAATTCAAGGGGACTATAGAACGAATTTTAACACGAGTTATGTATATTTACGATGAGCAAAACCAAAAACATAGATTTATTAACTTGTACAGTATGTTTGAATGGACTGATACTTCCAGCGACAATATTAAAATTTCAGCAAATTATGATATAATTCCGTATTTATGGGATTTACAAAGCAATTACACAGTATATAAAATTGGAAATATCGCAAAGCTTAACAGTGTAAGTAAGATAAGATTTTATGAGATATTAACGCAGTATAAAAAAATAGGATATATTCAATTCAATGTTGAAGAACTTAAAGAATTAGTACAAAGCAAACAGAAAGATTTTTATGAATTTAATAGGAATACACTTGCTCCTGCACTTAAAGATATAAACGAATACACAGATATAACAGTTACATATGAAAAAGTGCTTAAATGCAGAAAATGCGTAGCTATAAAATTTTTCATTGAAAGCAAAGAGCAACCAAAAGCAATTGAATGTGCTGAAACAGTTAAACATAATACAGTTTCAGAGCCTGTTGAACAGTTTCCAAAATGGAAAGGCTTCACATCTGATGAAGAAATAGAATTTCAAGATGATATTCGCAGAGAGATGAAAACTATATACCAATCAATAACAATGGCTATACAAAGAACAGAGTGTATATATAATAATGCAGTAGCAGAAATGAAAAAACGTCCCGAAATCAGACATCACAGAGCATATATGAAAAAACTCCTTGAAAGTATGATTGAAGATGAAAGAAAAAATCCTAAGAAAGAAAAAAGAAGGTCATATGATATAAATCAGTTTGAAAAATTTGCTGTCAATTATCCCGAATTACAAAAGATTGAA
>JAZKXQ010000253.1:0-7412 GCA_045611725.1 Oscillospiraceae bacterium | reverse complement strand
AATAGTTGCTCAGGTAAATGGTAAACTCAAGACAAAACTCGTTATTCCTGTTGATATGGATAAGGACGATGTTCTTAAAACAGCACTTGAAAATCCTAAGGTTGCAGAGGCTGTTGAGGGAAAAAATATTGTAAAACAGATATATGTACCAAATAAATTAGTTAATTTTGTGGCAAAATAACGAAATTTGTTACAAGCTTGATTATCTCTTGACAGAATATATGAATTTATGGTACAATAAAATATATTATGAAAACTACTTCTGTATTATTGTTCTATAGAGAAAGTAGAATTCGCCGGTAATTGATATGATGGCTGACACGTCTGATTTAAGACGTTTAGTATAAACCTCTGTCTTGGCGGCAAAGGGAGGGAAACAAGTGGCAGAAGTTCGTGTTGGAAAGAACGAATCTTTGGATACTGCTCTTAAGAGAGTTAAGAGGTCATGTGCTAAGGACGGCGTTATCGCTGAAGTTCGTAAAAGAGAACACTACGAAAAACCTTCGGTAAAGCGTAAGAAGAAATCCGAGGCAGCTCGTAAGCGTAAGTATTAATTTTTTTCAGCTTAATAAAGCAACTGATTAAAGCGGGCGTTTTTTCGTCCGCTTTTCGTTTTTTATAATTAAGGAGTGCTGATATTATGCTTTTTAAATCAACAACTGCTGTAAAGACAGTTGACTGTATATCCACTGAACTTTTGGAACATTATAATATAAAAGGTCTTATTCTTGATTTGGATAATACTCTTACTACTCACGACAATCCGATACCTGCCGAAAGGGTTGAAACGTGGCTTGAAGATATGAGGAAAAACAATATAAAAATGATGATAGTTTCAAATAATACCTATGAAAGAGTAAAGCCTTTTGCAGATAATCTTAAACTTGATTTTGTATGTGATGGCAAAAAGCCGTTATCAAAGGGATTTAATGAGGCACAACAAAAAATGGGGATACCATTTGAAAATATAGCAGCAGTTGGCGACCAGATTTTTACAGATATTCTTGGAGCTAATCTTAAAGGAATTAAAAGTATTTTTGTTTTCCCGATACAGTATGAAACTACTATATTTTTTAAATTCAAAAGATTTATGGAAAAGCCTTTTATTCCTAAAAAACTTTTTGGTGAATAGTTTGGTAGTGCTAAATGATAAAATTTGCCTATAGTTAGTTATAAAGCTAATTAAGAATTTATGGAGGTTAGAGATGATAAAACGAATTAACTACTCGGTGCAGTTTTACAACTGACAGCAGATTGTATCGAGGTTAATAGAAAGTTGAAACTTATGTTGTCGGTAACTGCACTGAACCATTATTGAATAATTTGGAAAGGATGCAGTTAAAATGCAAATAAAAGAGTTAAAAGCAATTTGGAAAAATGAAGAAAAATCTGCACAAATTTATGGTTGGGATTTTTCTCACATTTATGGAAGATATGAAGAAGAAATGGATTTGCCGTGGGATTATGAAAAAATAATCAAGCAATATCTGAATAATAATATGAATATCTTGGATTACGATACTGGTGGTGGAGAATTTTTATTATCTTTGCAACATTCATTTCATAAAACATCAGCAACAGAGGGATATCCACCAAATGTGGAATTATGTCGGAGAAAATTGTTGCCGCTTGGGATTGATTTTAAAGAATGTAATGACCCAGAAAACATTCCTTTTGAAGATGAAAGTTTTGATATGATTATAAACAGGCACGGAAATTTTAATGCAAAAGAATTATATCGTTTACTAAAAAAAGGTGGTGTGTTTATAACACAGCAAGTTGGTGAAGATAATGACCGAGATTTAGTTGAAATGGTACTTCCGAATACAGAAAAACAATTTTCTCACTTAAACTTAAAAGAACAGAAAAAAGTGTTTGAGGATACAGGATTTCATATTATTGAGGCTAATGAGGCTTATCGTCCAATAAAGTTTTATGATGTTGGTGCTTTTGTATGGTTTGCACGTATTATTGAGTGGGAATTTATTGATTTTTCGGTTGATAGATGTTATGAGCGTTTATTAGAAATGCAAAAAATAATTGATGACAGAGGATTTGTTGAAGGAACTATTCATCGTTATTTAATTGTTGCAATGAAATAAAATTAAGAGTTTTGGTCAAGCTTTTTCAAAAAGCGAATGGGGTGTCGGGGCAACGCTCTGACAATTCATAAGGTGAATTGAAAGATTTTAAAGGAGAATGTTTATATGAAAAAGAAAATTCTTGTTATACACGGCCCTAATCTTAATCTTTTAGGTGAGCGTGAACCTGGAATTTACGGTGATGTTTCGTTTGAAAATCTTAATAAAATGATTATGCAGAAAGCTGATGAACTTGATGTGGAATGTGAAATATTCCAGTCAAATCACGAAGGAGCTATTATAGATAAGCTTCACGATGCAAGAAAATCCTTTGACGGTGTAGCTATAAATGCTGGTGCTTATACCCATTACAGCTATGCTATAAGGGACGCTATTTCAGCTATAAAAATTCCGTGCATTGAAGTACATATAAGCAATGTTTTTGCAAGAGATGCTTTCCGTTCAGAATCCGTTATTGCTCCTGTATGCAAGGGAAGTGTTTCAGGCTTTGGACTTGACAGCTATATCCTTGCTTTAATCGGTCTTGCAAATATGATTGAGAAATAAGGTGTTTTTATGACCAATATTGAAAAACTTATGCAGATTATCCCAAAGGACTCAGATTGTGCCTTAATAACATCTGACATAAACAGAAGATATTTTACAGGAATGAAATCCTCGGCAGGTACTTTGCTTTGTTTTAAGGATAAGGCATACTTTATAATAGATTCACGTTATATAGAAAAGGCTCAGAAATGCGTTAAGGATTGTGAAGTTATTCTGCAAGATGATTTGTACCATCAGATTTCACAGCTTATAAAAAAACATAATGCAGGTACTGTATCTGTTGAGGCAGATGAAATGACAATAAGTCAGCTTAATAAATTATCAGAAAAGCTTCCACGCTTTTATTTTGATTCTACTGATAAGCTTAGTAATGCAATATGGGATATACGTTCCATAAAAAACAGTGATGAAACTGAAAAGATGAAATCTGCCCAGAAAATAACCGATATGGCATTTTCTCATATTCTTGATTTTATAAAAGAGGGAAGAACAGAAAGAGAAATAAGTCTTGAACTTGATTATTTTATGCTGAAAAACGGTGCAGAGGCAATTTCATTTGATACAATAGCACTTGCAGGGAAAAATACTTCAATGCCTCACGGAGTACCGTCTGACTATACTATTAATAAAGGTGATTTTGTATTAATGGATTTCGGTGCTGTATATGAAGGCTACCACAGTGATATGACAAGAACTGTATGCGTTGGAACTCCGACAGATGAAATGACAGAAATTTATAATATAGTATTGTCAGCACAGCTTAATGCTTTAAAAACTGCCTGTTCAGGTATCAGCGGAAAAGCTCTTGATGAATCTGCGAGAAAAATTATTGAAGATAAAGGATATGGAGAATATTTCGGTCATTCCCTCGGTCACGGAGTAGGTATGGAAATCCACGAGTTTCCCAATGCTTCTTCAAAAACAGAAAAAATTATTCCTGTAAATTCAGTTGTAACAATCGAACCAGGGATTTATATTCCCGATAAATTTGGTGTAAGAATTGAGGATATGGTGAAAATTACTGATAATGGCTGTATGAATTTCACTAAAAGTCCAAAAAATCTTATTTGTTTATAATAAATTTCGTTTTAGGTATTGCAAAAATCCCTTTTTTAGTGTAAAATATATGTAAGAAGATTTAAAAAATCTGTAGACGGTTTTTACCGTCCTAAAATAGCTATTAACTTGGAGGTATTATTTTTATGATTTCAGCAGGTGATTTCAGAAACGGTATTACTTTTGAACTTGACGGAAACGTTGTTCAGGTAATTGAATTCCAGCACGTTAAACCAGGTAAGGGAGCTGCATTCGTAAGAACTAAGTTTAAAAATGTAATTACAGGTGCAGTGGTTGAACGTTCTTTCAACCCTACAGACAAATATCCTACAGCTTTCGTTGAAAGAAAAGACATGCAGTATCTTTATGCTGACGGCGATTTGTATTACTTTATGGATATGGAAACTTATGAACAGGAACCAATCAATAAATCTGTTCTCGGTGACAGCTTCGCATTTGTAAAGGAAAATATGGAAGTTAAAGTTCTTTCATATAAGGGTAAGGTTTTCGGCGTTGAACCTCCGTTCTTCGTAGAACTTCAGGTAACACAGACAGACCCTGGATTTAAGGGCGATACTGCTACAAACGCTACTAAACCGGCTGTTCTTGAAACAGGTGCAGAAGTTAAAGTTCCTCTCTTTATCTCAGAAGGGGATATGATTAGAATTGACACAAGAACAGGCGAATATATGGAACGTGCTTAATTAAAAGCATTTTCATAATCTGCATATAAAATAAAGGGGGAGTATTTTTATGAAGCTTACAGAAAAAATGTCATATCTTCAGGGACTTGTTGACGGTCTTGAAATTGATTCTTCCACAAAGGAAGGAAAGGCTCTTATCCAGATGACAGAAGTTATGAAAGAGCTTGTTATTTATGTAGAAGACCTTCAGGGTCAGATTGATGAACTCACAGAACTCTGTGATATTCTTGATGAAGACCTTGGAAACGTTGAAGAAGATATGTACGAGCTTGATTCACTTGACGGCGATTATGATGACCTTGACGATGATGAATTTGATGACTTCGATGACGATGAGCTTTATGAAGTTAAATGTCCTACCTGCGGTGATACAATACTGCTCGATGACGGTATGCTTGAAGAAGGCTCAATGAACTGTCCGAACTGTAATGAATGTCTTGAATTTGATTTCAGTGCAGAAGATGAATGTTGCTGTGAATGTGAATCGGAAGAATAATTCCGTTAATTTCGGGAGATGTGCAATTTTGTACATCTCCTTTTTATATTGGCTTTTTAAGTTTTGAATTTACTCCGTATATTCCCCCGATAGCCCCACTTAATACAGCACCTGCAAATCTTAAAGGTATAAGCGATATAGAAATTGAATCCATAACTATAAGACCGATTATAAAAATCACAGCGTATATTCTTACAGAATTTATAACTCCGTTGAAAAGACCTTTTTTTCTTTTAAAAAGAGCATAGCAGAATCCAGATATAAAACAGCCTGTGCAGAGAGAAATTTCTGCAAGAATTACCATAAGCTGATAAATAATTCCCATTTTTGTGACTAAAACTGAAAAAATAATCATTAATAACATCATTATTGCAAGTCCAAGAAGTACAAAAAGCAAATCGCTGACTATTTTTATATCAAGAAGACTTTTTTTATTTCGTCTTTTCATATTCATACCTCCATATTTAATTTTATTATTTTAAAGATAAATTTATACTTCTAAATGTAAAGAATTATTTGTGTATAATCAATAAAAATTTTTAAAAATATTGTGAGTACTTACAAACTTATTTTTTTTGATGTGACTTTGTTGTTTTTTAATCGTATTAATAATATAAGAGAGATAACAAAATAGAATTTAATTCTTTTTTAGTAAATTTTTTTCACAAAATTATTGACATTCACAGAAAGATGTGATATAATATAATCAAGTACAATAAAATGGTATTAAAATTTCTATAAAAATTTAAAAATCACTATTGACAAATAAAAATAAGTGTGCTATAATAAGTACAAATCAAAAAATATAGCAGTTTGCATTGTTTTTTGATGGGGTATATACCGTTAAACACTAAAATGTTAACATTTGTTTCGCAATAGGTTTTATCTAAAAGTTTTGTTTTTTTAAGGAGGAAAAAATGAAAAATTTGTTTAAGAAAATAGCAACTATTTTTTCAGTAGTCGCTGTATCGATGTCTATGACTTGTGCCCCTGTTTCAGCTGATGAACTTGTTGAGGAGTCACCTTACTATGTTGCTCCAGGTCTTGACCTCACTGATGAAGAGGTTGAAGAAATCATCGAAAAGACTTATGAACTCGGACGTGCCGAGGGAATGAGTGAAGAAGAAATCGAAGAAATTGTAAGCGTTTGGTACAAACAGCCGGAAGTTTCAACTTTTTCTGCACGTTCTACAACAACCGATAACAACAGTGGTTATAACGCAAAACAGTTCTTTACAACTTTTTGTGTTGAAGGCGGACAGACAATAGATGGTTCAATAACATTTTCACTTCGTTATGGTCTTGTAAGAGATGATGATGAGAAGCCATTTGAAGTAACAGGGTATTCTGAATATGATGATGATGCTCTTGATTTGAGTAATGCTGTATATAGTCAAAATCCTAATGGTGTAGGTGGTTCTATTTTTATATATCAATATTGGTTTGCAATTTCAAATCTTGGTTCACAGACTACATCAGAAGGCAATATAATCAGATTTGATTTGAGTATGAATCCAGACCCAGATAACAATAATAATGTTCCAGAAGGTGCTGATGCCTATGAGATAATAGCAACAGAATCTTGCATTGTTGTAGACGATGACGAATTGGAAATGCTTGAATGTCAATTACCAGGTGTTGATTATAATGCTTTGAATTATAATTATCGTAATTACACTGTTGGTGCATTTGGAGATATAGAATATGCTAATGGCTGTGGTGTTATTAATGCCTCAGATGTTCAGTTCTTAAACGAATACATTATTCGTGCTGTTGATATTCCTAATCCTATAGTGGAAATTGCTGCTGATGTTAATAAAGATGGTGAAATAGACATTCTTGATTTAGGCTTAATAAGAAGATATTCGACAGGTGGTATAACTCAATTTTAAGGAGGAATTTTTATGAAAAAGATTTTTAGGAAAACTCTTTCAGCAATACTTGCTCTTTCAACTCTTGGCTCTGTTTCTGCAATATCTACCTCCGCAATTGAAGGCGGTTACTCACGCTTTGTTAATGAAGATGGAACTTATAATATAGAAGAATTTGAAGAAGTTATAAAAGAACACAATGAAGAATGGTTAAGTTACTCTAAAGGACAGAAGACAAAATCTGATAATGGTCGTGTATATCGTGGTCGTATGTTAGGCTGTGCGTGGAATGACTGTGTGGATCCAATAGAAGAAATTAAAAAAAGGATTGCAGGTGGTCAGAGTGAAACAAACACAGCAACAATGGAAAAGTTTGAAAAATTCTTCTATGAACATTTTGAAACCGAATGTATTGATGGTATAGATTATGTTACACTTGATGGCAACAAATATGAATATCACTTTAACGAAGACAACGAAGAAGGCTGGAAAGGCGATTTCTTCTATGACTGTCCACTGGTGATATATAATCCTACAAACTTTATAATGCTTTACGGCGGAGATGGTAAAGACGCTTTCCGTTACACAACGATAAATGAAAACGGTGAAAAAGAAATTGTAAACCAAGTCGGATCGT